>CAYUVZ010000029.1:0-9863 GCA_964448265.1 uncultured Candidatus Peribacteria bacterium
ATCATAGTATGATAGTGTACTAGTTTTTAGTTATTTGTCATTTGTATTCAAGAGGAGATGAAGAATGGTTCCAGAAGATTAAAAGTGATTCCAGAAGATTAATGGGGAATAGCGTCTCAGTAGAGTTTGAATGGGATGCCTTTTGTGATTTTTGCCGTTACAAAACTGCCTGGCTTCAATGGCGTTTTGGATTTGATGAGTACCTGTTTCATATTTTCGGTGTATCAAGAATTTAAATGTTGGGTCGTTGAATTGATCACTACCGTATGGGTGGATCAGATTTCTTTTTTGTTATTTGCGGTGGAAATCTTTTTCAAAAGTTCATTAAGTTTATCCCATCTTGCGTGTTTGGTCGTGTAGGGAATAGTGTCTGGCATACTCTTGCTTGCCAGGGTTCATGGTCTGGCAGAATATATACCTATATATATCATATCAAACTTTCCATATTTCACGAGGTCCAGCGTTTGCTTGAAATCTTTCTCAGTTTCTCCAGGGAATCAGACGATAATGTCTGTGGTAATACTAATCTCTCTTGATAATCAGCGGATGGCATCGATACATTTTTTCGCTTGGGCGAGGGTGTATCCTCTGTGCATCTGTTTCAATATCTTGTCTGAGCCCGACTGAAAAGGAATATGAATATGTGGGCAAAGCTTTTTTTGCGTCTGGTGAAGGTGGAGCAATTCCTTGGAAAAAAAAGTCGGATACGGCGATGTGTATCTCAACCGTTGAAGTCATTTCAGTTGTAAAATTTTTTTCAAAATTTGTAAAAAATCTGGGTGTTTGTTTACGATTTGTCCGAGAAGGACGATTTCTTTGGCTCCCTGTTGCAAGTGCATCTTGGCTTCGGTGACAATTTGTTTGATGGGGAAATTTCTCTCCAATCCTCTCGCGAAAGGGACGATACAGTAGGAGCAGAATTGATTACATCAGGTGGAAATAGGGATATATGCGGTGGTAGTATGATGGCTATTCATAGAAGTATTGATCCCTTGAGGGAGGATTTTTTCGTATTCATAGATCATTTCGGGGTCGCAGGTAATTTTGTATCCGAGTTTGGGCAGGATAAGTGGTAGGAGCCCTGTATCGTCGATTCTAAAAAAAAGTTCTATTCTTTTCTTTTTCTTAGCCAGGATGGAAAATAATGGATTGAATGCTTCGTTGATCGGAATCTCTGTCCCTGTCTTGAGTGATCATAAAAAATTTCCTAGTTTTTTATTTTTTTCGTTTTTCAAATTGTGCTGGATCATGCATCAGGTGAGTCGGACTTTTTGATGGGGTTTGATGTTTTTTAACATGCCGGTGATTTTGTCTTCAGCTTTCTGTTTGATAGAGCAGGTATCAAAAATCACGATATCCGCATCATCGATATTTGGCGTATATGAAAATCAGCAGTTGAGTAATACGGCTTGGATCCTAGCGCTATCGGCGTAGTTCATTTGGCATCCAAAGATTTGGATATTGAATTTGGGCATATATGTTTTTGGGGGGTAAATGTTTGTGGGCAGGGAAATGTGTAGTGATTTTTAAAAAGGATACAATGAAAAAAATATTGAGAATGTAACTGAGAATTTCTGAGAATAAAAAAATCTGTTTTGAGGGTAACAAATCCCTCTCCCTTGTGTGAAGGTTTCTTGTTTGAGGGTAACAAACCCACCCCAACCCCCTCCCTTATCAAGGAGGGGCAGGCTTAATAGTTTTAAGAAAGAGAGAAAGTGTTGAAAATGGGGAGGATTTGTGTATAGTATTAGCTCACAAATAAAAACAAAAAATGGGTAAAAAAAGTAACATAGAGGAGATTATAGAAATTCCTCTAACATTAGTTGAAGAATGGTGCTGTGAGGGCGGATTGCTCGGCAATTCATGCCTTACGGCTGACCTTCTTAAAAAGGTTGTAGAAGAAAAAAAAATAAAATGTTTCCAAAAAATTGATCCCAAAAATGGAAGATACATTTTATACAGCGAGCAAGTCCTCGCTACTTCTTCAAAGTCGTTTTTAAATTAACATTTTATAGTTTACAATCTCATTGAGGTTTGAAATATTAGTCACTTATGTGGTGCTAATGTGGAGAACCTTTTTTTTGTTGAAACGAGAAATGTTTTTGTTAAGATAGTAGATATGAAAAAATATCTGTGAAGAAAATTTGTCAAAGTGAGTGGATTGATTATTTTAATCAGCATTCTTTTTTTGTTGCTTCCATTGTTTTTTCCACGAAGCTATATCGGAGAGCTTATCATCAGTTTCCTCCCCTACTTGGTCTGATGGACTGCGATTGCGTTAATTTTTTGTTTCGTGATGCAAAAGAAAACTCCCCGTGAATATCTCTCTCATCGTTTTTTTCGAATCTTGTGTTTCGTCATTCTGTGATTTTTATTTTTTCAATTTTCGAGACAGAGTAATCGTTTTTATTCGTCTCCTCAAACTTCAGATGCTACGCTTTCGTGAACTGTGAAAATTTTGTATGCAAATATCCATAAATACAATACTCAATATGATGAAATAAAAAATCTGATTACTGAAACTGATCCTGATGTGGTGATGTTTGTAGAGTTTGCTGATCATCATTATGCCCATCTCAAGGATTTTTTACAAGAAAATTATCCCTATATCAATAGTACTACCTGGTCGCAAAAATTCGTCGGTAGCACGGTGTTTAGCAAATATCCTTTGAAAAATTTAGCTTTTGATTTTAAACAAGGGATGCGAAGGTATGGATATTTTTCTATTACTTTCCATCAGCAACCGGTGTATTTCTATCTAGTCCATGTGAGTTCGCCAGATTCCTATACACATTTCCAGATGAGAAATGAACAGTTACAGAGTTTCATCCATGACTCCCAGACGCACGCTCTGTATAGAACGGGGCAAAATACCGTCATTGTATGAGATTTTAATCTGACTCCTTGGTCTACATATTACAATCTTTTGAATGCTGAATTCTCCTGAACATTGGTAAATATCACTCAGCAGGTCCCTTTTCTTTGCACTTGGAGCTTGATAGGATTCCCTTTGTTGAAGTCGCATATCGATCATGTTCGAGTCAATCCTACATTACAAGTTTCTAGTTTCAAGGTTGTGAATATCCCTGGCTCGGATCATGAAGGGTTCCTGTTTAGTCTAGATCTGTAAAAAATTTGCATATTTGGGCGAAAACTGTATAATTACTCTATCTCATTATTTTACTTTCAATCTCAATACATCATGGCAAACAAAAAAGAAAAATTAGCTGATAATGCTCAGTTGTGATGAATCAAGAAAGATTTTTTCCTAGATATGGCTGAAGAACCTATTGCTGGCAAAAAAGCTGAATTTCTCTTTAGTACTGATGCCTTATCTGGATATGGATTAGACTTGGTCTTTGAATTAGTCCAAGAGGCCGGATTCGATGGTATAGATTTGGCTGTTTGGAAAAATTTTGATTCTTTGAATGTAAATTATGTCAAAAAACTCTCTGAAAAACATAACTTCCCTGTCAAAGTAATACAGACTTCTGATAATCTCAATGATACTGAAATTACCAGGGCGATAGATCTGTGTTATGCGTTGGGTGCTGATACGATTGCTATCAATGCTCCTACGTTTTTCAATATGAAGGCGTTTAATTTCATTACTGACAACATCTCTCATTGGAGAAGCGAACATAAGGATATCCACTTCACTATCATCAATCCTGAAGATGCGAATCTTTTTGCGTTGCCTATTCCTACTTACCATTTTAGTAATATGATGGAAGTAATTAGAAAATATCTTTGTTATTTGTGACTGGATGTAGCAAATATGGATGCTGGTGTCTTGGAAGGTGAATTTATGAAAAAGCTCAAAGACTTTGTTCCTTATATCTCTGTAGTTTATCTTTCTGATAAAAATAAGGCTGGAGAAGGTCATATCCTGCCAGGAGAAGGTATGTTGAAATTGCCTGTTTTCTTAGGAAAATTGAAAGAAGCTGGCTATCATCGTTATATCAGTGGCAAAATTTATATTACAAAAAATGAGCTTGCTGATGCAGAGAGAGTGAAAATGATGATGAAGAAGTTGAGAAAGTATTTAGAAGAGAATTATGAAAACATATAAGAGGGATTCCAGATGATAAGAATCAGAAGATTTCAGATGATGAAAAATGGTTCCAGATGATATAGATAAGAAAGATGGTCTATCCCGTCTTTTTTTGTCATCTGAAAATGGAGTGGATGATGAGGAATGGGAAAACTATTATTTTTCTGAGATTGGGTTTGACTCGAAGAAATGCAGGATAATCCTTGAAAAGCATCTTCAGAAACTGCCCGAATCTGTTGGTATCTTTGTGGGTATCGAAGGGATAGATGATAAGGTCGAGAAGAAATCTGAACATGGGCTAATAAAAGATTAGTAAGATTAAAAAATTAATAAGATTATGAAGATTGAAAATTATAGGCAGTTCTTTTAACAGGTGCAGTCTTCGCATTTGTGGTCCCCGTCACATTTGTGGTCAGCATCGCAGTCGCAAGCGTGTGCTTTTCATCATTTTTTCTCAGCGATTTTCTTTGCTGGTTTGGCTTTGATGGCTGATTTGTCTGTCAGGAGTTTTTCGTATATTTTGTGCTCTACTTCTAGATTTACGGCTTTGGCCCAATCGATCTCTATACTCAAAAGCTGAGTGAATTTCTGGAGGATGAAGAATTTTTCTAAACTCTCTGCAGCGGCTTTTTGGATATCTTCGAAGAATGCTTTTGCTTTTTCGTCACCCATATTTTTGATATATGCTTCCAATTTTTCTTGTCCTCAGAGTCTTTGTTCCAGTGATTTGATCCTTGTGGTAAATTCTTCCTGGACTAATGTCTGAGGGACTACTACTTTTAGACTTTGATTTCTAATATGTTGAAGAATCTCTTCTATCTTTTTCATAAGCTCAGTGTCTCCCTTTTGTTGTTGGATGGATTCCTTGATATAGTCGATAAGCTCAGCCTCGGTTGTAATCTTGGTATCTTCACCAAAAAGTTTTTTGAGCAAATCCAAGGTGAATTCAGGCAAAACTATTTGTTTGACGTCTTGCACGATAAACTTGATTTTCGTGGGTTGGATGTCAGCTTTTTTGTGATGAAGGACGATAGGTAATTTTTTGTCATCGTAGTCTAATTCAAATTCTTCATTTTTTTTCTTCTTCAAAAATGTGTTTTGGAAAAATTTATCTTCGTCAAATTCCTGTTCTCCTACATAGGTATGTCAGGTATGCACGACTTTATCGTCTTTGTCTTTGTATTCCAACGCAATTTTGGAGATGGTCCCCAATGCGATATGTTCGGTATCTAAGTAGTCAGCATAATTTTTTTTGATATTGATCAATGTATCCTGAATTTCTTTGTCTGTGACAGTATCGTCGATGGGCGTGCAGACTTCTTTTTCTCGGTGATTGTTGAGGACTTCTACCTCAGGGAAGATATCTAGTTTGATATCCATGACCGTATCCTTGTCTTTGAGGACCTGTTTGAAGTCATAAGGATTTCCTATAAATCTGATTTCAGGATGTTCTTTGATGATGTCTTGGAGTCATTGACCGATAAGCTTCTCGGCGATGCCTCGAGTGACATGCTCTGGTTTGATGTTTTTCTCTACGACATCCAAAGGCGCGAATCCTTTTCTAAATCCAGGAGCTTCGTATTCCTTTTGAAATTCTTTGATAATGAGTTCTTTGGCCTTGTCTTGTTCTTCGGGAGTAACGGTGAGGGTGATTTCATAATTGGCATGTGCTCATTTTTTGAGTTCTTTTTTCATTGGATATATAATCAGATGATAAAATGATGATGATGACGATAGGGAAAGGAAAGAAAAAAGCAATATGAAAAATATCCGTTAGGGTTGCATTCACCTTCATTTTGTATATATTGTTTTAAATATTTGCAAGGCAATATGCCTTTTTTGGATTTTGAATTGATTTTTGTTTTCTAAAGTTTAAAAGTTATTTTCAGCTATTTATCTTTATTATCATATCTCTATGAAAGAAAAAGAACTCACTCCCCTTTTGTGAACAGTGGTCTCACAACCTATTGAAGATGAAATTTCCAAGTCGTATATCGAATATGCGATGTCTGTCATTGTGTCCCGTGCTTTGCCGGATACTAGAGATGGGCTCAAGCCAGTATTGAGAAGGATCCTTTTTGGGATGTATCAGATGAATAATTTTTTCAATCAGAAACATAAGAAATCTGCAAGGATTGTCTGAGAGGTCATGGGTAAGTACCATCCTCATGGAGATAGCAGTATCTATGAAGCCATGGTTCGTATGGCCCAGTCTTGGTCTATGAGATATCCTCTGATAGATGGACAAGGTAACTTCGGATCTATCGATGGAGATGGAGCTGCCGCGATGAGGTATACTGAGGCGAGATTGACTAAGATAGCTGAAGAGATGCTTGCCGATATAGATCAAGATACTGTAGATTGGAGAGAAAATTTTGATGGTCAGCTCAAGGAACCTGTCATGTTGCCTACGAAATTCCCTAATCACCTGTGTAATGGTGTCATGGGTATCGCTGTAGGTATGGCTACAAATATGGCTCCGCACAATTTAAATGAAGTGCTGGATGCTGTTTTGCTTTTGATCGAAAAAGAGTGAAAACCATTGAAAGTCCCTGCTAAGAGTGCTACTCCCAAAACTATGAAAGCGCATAAGATAGAGGAAGCTGTGGAAGAAGAGTCTTTTGAGGATGGTGAAAAACAAAAAACAACCTATGAAGTAAGTATCGATGATATTATGGAGATCATCAAATGACCAGATTTCCCTACGGGAGGTATCATTTATGATTCTAACAATATTAAGGAAGTCTATAAAAAATGAAGATGATGAGTCGTGATGAGAGGAAGGACCCATGAAGAAAACACGAAAAATGGAAATGCTATCGTCATCGATGAAATCCCTTATCTAGTAAATAAATCTACCTTGGTTGCCAAGATAGGAGAATTGGTTGTAGATAAAAAAATTGAATGAGTGACAGATATCAGAGATGAATCTAGCAAAAATAAAATCAAGATTACTATTTACTTAAAATCTGGTGTGGACGCCAACAAGATATTGGTAGAATTGTATAAATACACAGAACTCCAGTCTACCTTTAATTTCAACAATGTCTCATTAGTAGAAGGTGGAATCCAGCCAAGATTGCTCAATATCAAGGATTTGCTTATGGAATTCGTAGTGTTTAGAAGATCAGTAGTTTATCGTAGATCTGTATTCCAACTGGGCAAAGCTAAAGACAGACTCCATATCTTGGAAGGTTTGAAGAAGGCGATCGATATTATCGACGAAGTAATCGATACGATCAAGAAATCTGAAACGAAACAAGATGCCAAAGAAAATTTGATGAAAAAATTTGAATTTTCTGAGATGCAGGCTGAGTATATTTTGATGATGAGATTGCAATCGCTCGTTGGTTTGGAAATCCAGAAAGTAGCTGAAGAGATAGAAGAGAAAAAGAAACTGATCGAATATCTAGAATCTATCATCAACGATCCTCTAAAATTGGACAAAGTCATCAAAGATGAAATAGCCTATATGAAGAAACAGTATGGAGATGAGAGAAAAACTGAGGTTTCTCAAGATTTGAGCGTCTACAATATTACAGGAAGTCTCAAAGCATTTATGGATGCTGCTGACAAAAACAAGGAAGATGTGATTGTCCGAATAGGAAATGATTATTCTGTCAGAGTGCTCTATCAGACAAGAATCCTTGCTATCCCAGAAGAAACTATGGATTTGATCTACACACACAACCAAGATAAACTCATCGTTATTACAGATATCGGAGAACTGGTCGTTCAGAGATTGAAAGATCTGTGAAGTTTTGTGATGAAGCAGAATGCTGTGAATTTAAATGAATATTTCTGACTCAAGTGAAAGATTGTGTTTGCTAAGACATTACATTTCGACTATCAACATTTGGTATTTCTGACAAATCAAAATAGCATCAAGAAGATAAAGAAGGAATTGGTCCTTTCATTCAAGAAGTTCCCTACCGTGATTATGAAACTTGCAGACAAAGAAAAGATTTTGAGTGTCGAAGCAGTCAATGAGATCGATAATATCTGAATCATCACTAAACAAGGACGAATGCTCCTCTTTAAGAGCAGTGATCTGAGACCTATGGGAAAGACTGCTGGATGAGTTAAAGCTATCGAACTGCAAGAAGGTGACAGTGTAGCAAATATGTTCTTGCACAAAAGCGAGCCGTTTATCTTGATCCATGCAAACAAAAATGGAAAGCTGGTCAATTTAGATGATTTGAAAGTATGGAAGAGAGCGAGAAAATGACAAGTAGTGATGACAGGAAAAGAGATTTTGGAATGAGCTATCAGTATTATAGAAGGAGCAATTAGAATTAGATTTAAAGATAGTACTATCAAGACATTACATTCCAATGATGTTCATCTGGATGAAACAGAAACTCCATTAGCGAAGATGGTTGACAATGATATCGATGTCATCTACAGACCTTGGGAGGAAAAAGAAGAAAATTTGAAATACAAAGAAGAAAGAAAGAAGGCTGAGAAAGAGGCTGAGAAGCTAGAGAAGAAGATTTCGGATGATAAAGAACAGATGATTTCAGAAGATAAAGAGGACGATGAGGTTGAAGTGGAAGAAGTGAGTGAAGATAATTAGAAAATATTTTTTTAACACCTATATATAAGATATGAAAAAAAGACAGATTTGAATCATGATCGTCATTAGCGTTGTGATTACTTTTTTGTGATGCCGGATTGCGTCGGGTATTATCAGCTCTAAATACGGAAATCTTCAAAGTAAGGTGACTACTCAAATACAAAATACGGCGAAAAGCAAACAAATATCGGATGTGGTATCCTTGCAAAATTATCTGATCCAAACGCTTCAAAAAGCTCAGAAATCAGTTGTTAGTATCGCTATCAGCAAAGATGTAAAATTTTACGTAGAAGATCCTTCTCAGATGAGTGGTCCCTGAACTGTGCAAACCACTACTTTGGGGTGATGAAGCGGTATCCTCGTAGCTAAACATGGGTATATCATTACCAATAAACATGTGGTGCAGGATACAGCATCTAAATATGCAGTGACCTTGTCTGATGGTAAGATATATAATGTAGATAAGATCTGGTTTGATGATGTATTGGATATTGCTGTCCTTAGAATTGTAGATAGCAAGGGGAACCCTTTCTCTGATTTACCTGTAGCTTCATTCCTTTCTATCAATGATGATGTTCAAGTTGGGCAATTCGTTTGGACGATAGGGAATGCCTTGGCTGAATATGCCAATAGCGTCAGTTTCGGTATCATCTCATCAAAAAATAAACAGTTGAAAATCAACAAAAGTAACCTCTATATCTGATTGTATCAGACAGATGCTCTCGTCAATCTGTGAAATAGTTGAGGTCCTCTGCTAGATATCAATGGGAATGTCATCGGAATCAGTACAGCTCTGGATACAGCTCAAAAGATTGCTTTCGCTTTGCCTTTGACTCAAGAATTCGTCGATAGCACGATCAAGTCGGTGGAGACCTATGATAAGATTGCCAGGCCCTTGATTGGTATCCAGTATTTGGAAATCACTCCCTCAATTCAAAAGGACAAAAAATTGACGGTGGATCAAGGGATTTTCGTCAAGGATGTCCTCGCTGATTTGCCTGCTGCACAAGCTGGGATCAAGATATGAGATATCATCACAAGTATCAATGGCAAAATTATTACTGATCAACTCCCCTTTCTGTATCAGCTCTATACCTCTATCCCTGGAGATACTGTAGCTCTTTCTGTATTGAGGGCTGGAAAGCCTTTGACAATAAATGTCGTATTAGGCTGAGGAAAGGTCAATTAAATTTTGAATTTAGCCACCTGAGAGTATAATAGAGGTATGACCTT
>CAYUVZ010000030.1:0-9805 GCA_964448265.1 uncultured Candidatus Peribacteria bacterium
TGACAGACCTTACGAACATTAAAAATATACCCCAAAAGCTCAAACTTGAGATTAGTGAAAAAACAATTCCTGTGGTACAAATTGCGAAGAAAGAACTTACTCAAGAGATGAAAGATTTACGCGCAAGAGAAGCGCTAATCTATGAAACAAATAAGGAGGCAAATGCGAAAACTATTCATGTGCACGATATCTACAGATGAGTCGTCAGTAAAGTCGATGAGAAAGGACGTATTTTCGTACGTATCAATGGACGCGTGGCTTGATTACTCAGAAATTTGCAGTCAAACAACCCCAAAGATTTGACTAAATGAACTGAACTGATGGTACAGATTACTGATATTAATAGTGAAGGATTTATTTCGCTGCGTGCATTGGGAAAGGGGTCTAAAAAATGAAAAACAATGGCTCAAGGAGAAAAGAAAAAACTAGAGCTAGCACCTATTCATACTCTGGAAACAGAAAATAGGACAAGGAATATCAATTCCATCACCATCTGAGAAGAACTCGAGTGAGTCATAACTCGTATCGACGAGAAGAAAATGTATATAAATATCAGTCCTACAATATTTGGCATCATTGATATAAAAGGAAAATCTTCTTACAATAGATGAGATAAAATACATGTCCAAGTCACTCGTATCAAATATGCCAATCAAGAAAAAACAGGGGGAAAACGTAAGCGTATCAAATCAAAGGCAGAATATTTATTTTTAAGACCTACCGAATATATCCCATCATCGGAAGCATTGGAAGGTATTGAAGAACATCAACGCCTTAAACATGAGGGAAAGAAGTGAGATCGATTGGGCAATTCTGAACAGTTTATACTTGAGTTAGCTCAAAGACTTAAAAAAGGTTTTGATACGGTAAGACATTCCAACAAGTATCTTCTAAAACTTTTGAAAGAATACAATTTTCTGACTAAACATTTAGGAAGTGGAATGTATAGAGTCAAGGTAATGGATCAGGATAGCCTCGTAAATAAGGAATGAATCAAGATATCACTCATAGGAGAAAATGGGCAGGAAAATATTTTCACTATCAATAAACACTTCATTTCCAAGATTGAGTCCACTAGGTCAGAAGGGCAAAAATTAATAAAAGTCGATTTTGATATGGATATCTTGGAAGAGTTTTATCCTGGAGACTGTCTTGTCTTTGAATTAGAAAAAAAATGAGAAACTTCTGAAATTAGCTCAATTTCTCAAGATAAACTTTTGGAAGAATTTGGATGATGTCTGAACAAAAAGCATCAAGACCCTCAAGATAAAAAAATTAATGACCGTCTAAGTTTGATCCTTTCCCTTTTGGTGGAACAGAAAAATGGTGATACCACACATATGAAAACATTTGATAAAATCTGCGATAACATCAAACAAGAAAAAAATCTGAATGTTTTTTACGAAAGAGAAAGATGACAATTGCTTTGGAAATATTTTAAATCCACAGATGAAAAGTCTTTACAACAAGCCAAAGAAGATCCCAGTGCATGGCAGGTAGTACAAGGATTTGAAGCAGAAGAAAGATTACTTATCTACAAAATCCATAGAACAATCTTTAATGAATTGCAAAAACGTTTTGGAAAAAAGTTGGTGCTTCACGAAGGAAATGATATTGATAAGGAGGGATGTCTTTTTCTCCTCCACTTATGTCATTTTATAGAAAGCGATGATATTAAAGTACTTGTAAAAAATGGTCAGGCAAAAGAGATAAAACCAGGACAAAAATGTGATGAGGGGATGATGATTGACCTCTGAACAAGTGTTACCGGGATGAGCGTTGACGAACTGATGAAACTCTGGATTTGTGATCACCATGAAGACGGTTCTATGGCCAGCAAATTAACATCCAGACCCCTTTCCGGTGTCCAGATTATTTTTGATGTATTTAATCATCTAGATAGTTTCAAACCTGAGCATTTGCCTCAGTTGGAAAGATTTGTAAAATTTGTAAATATCGTAGACTCTTTGGATTACCAGGTAGGAGGGGTCAATTTCGATAAAAGTGCAAAAACACTTTTGGGACTGTACCGTAATTTTAGTCCGCAATATATTTATGAATATTTTGAAGATCCTAGTCACACGGGGTTTGAAGTTTTTACGGATGAATTTATTGCGAATACTGATGTACAATATTCAACGGACAAAAAAGATGACAAAAAAACTAAGAAACTGAAACATTTTTCGGATAGACATCAAGAAAATGTAAATGCAAATATCAGCGCTTTTGAAAAACTAAACAGTGAATGAAAAATACTAAATTATAACTGAACTAAGTTTATTGTCGATCTCGATAATGAGTTAAAATATCCCGCACATGTAGCTCAATATCACGGGTATGGCGTTTTCAAAATATTCCCTGGGTCAGGAGATCTGTATATTTATAGTCCCAAAGAATTTAAAAAAAATATCGCCTGATATCCCACACAGCCAAACTTTTTGACAATCAAAGGTGCATTAAAAGAACAGATGAAAGCTATTTTGAAAAATTTTGATGTCATCAAGGAAAAATGAGAAACAGAAGAATCGCCTGCATATATCAAAAGAAAAAATGCCCTCACTGATGAAATTTATAAACACATGAAAAAAATATAGATTAGGAAATATTTTCACTATTTTAAATTTTCATTACTCAATTAATCTATTGCTGGTGCTGCCACCTCCTCTACTGTCAATCCCTTGGCTACCTTTTTGATCATAGGCAAGGAGCAGAGAATCATCGCTGCATTGAGTACAATAGCGACGACGAAGAACATATACATATTGATCTGTCGATGCGTGGTCACGAAATATCAGACAATAGTTGTAATGAGTAAAATTCATAATAATTTGGAAAGTCTGACCAAAGAAAATGAGGGTTGGACTTTTTTTCTATATCCAGTTCGGATAGCTCAGATCATAAATAAAAATTCTATCGATGACTGCGTGATCACTCAGCCTAATAATCCATATTTGGGGATCATAAAAATTCACAAAGGGATACCGATTAATACTCAGAATAGGTTAATAGGAAGTAAGACATTCTGTTTATCTACTGCGACGAAAAGGTAGTTGTACACTTGTTTGATGAAGCTTCGTCGGAGAATGACTCACAAAAAAGGAAGTATTTGATTGGATCATCGAGAAGCTAGTGTAGAGAATGTTCATAAAAATCATTTCCCAGAAACGACACGAATAATCCGATCAGAAAAAATCCGAAAGTTCATCGCGACAATCCCACCGATTCGCACCATCATCGTCATCAGATTTCAGATACTTTTGCGTTTGTCGAATAATGAGTAAGAGGAAATTTTGTGGAGCAAACTATTGCCCAGTGCAGATGGAATAATGAGAAGAATCTCTATCAGCGAGAGTGCTAAAGCCCGAATTCCTGCTGCATCATGACCTGATGATGTCGGAAAAAACCGTCAAAGGAAAAGCAGGACAATCAGCGTATGGAAACTGCTTAAATAGTACGATACGCCATATTGCCGATTGGTACGAACAATGTTTTTGGTAAAAGCTCGATCAAATTTGATCTTGAGGGGAAGAATCTTTTTGGCCCTTCGATGGATCTCTCGATTTTGTCAAAGTGCACTTGCCACCACTGAAAAGAGGATGAGGCAAAAGGCCAGAATAGAAAGCGAGCTCCCATCGAAATTGATATTTTTGAAAAAGATATATACCACAGGCACTAGGATGATAATCTGAGAAAGCCTAGCTGTAATGAGCGTAATACTCAACTGTTCCATCCTTCGGAAAATTTGAAGTGGTAATTGCTGGATCCCAGCGAACATAAAACTCGCGGAGAAAATCATACCAAAAGGTATCCCTCGGGTCAGGTAAGGATTGGAAGTATAGGCAGGCAAAAGATACGCAATGATCAGCGCTGCGGCGTAAATTACGGACATGATAATGATTCTCGTGCCGACGAATTTTCAGTAAATAGTTTTGAGCTCAGTATGATTGGGATCTTTGCTTGCTTCTTTGATAGCCCCCATCTGTTTGACGGCCAAAACATAGAGTCATAAATCTGCCAATGCTGTCCAGATAGCGAAATATTTGAGAATCGTAGAATAATCTCCATACCTGAGCGGTCCTAGGTAGGGAGTCATAATTCTGATCGTAATAAAGCCAAACAAGGCACTTATAATTCTTCACGTCAACTGTCGAACAGCGTCCTTGATTACTAATCTAGAAGACATAGATCTCTACGAACGAATAAAACATATCTTATAATTTCAGTTTTCTGGCAAATTTTTCTAACCCCGTTTGTGCATATCCTTCCAGCATAGGTAAATAGTTACTCAGCGCATTAGCGAAATCATGAATCTGCGCTAACTCATCATCAAAGGAATAGATATGATGCGATCTGGAAGTAACGAGGACGATATTTTTGGGTTCTTGAGATTTGGAATGAATTTCTATGACATAGCCTGTGAAATGAGACCGTGGGAATGTTTTGTCACCGACAAGCAATGCGTTGTTTTCGAGACGCATTTTCACGATCTGATTATTGACAGTGGAATAGTAAAAATAGCCACCCAAAAGAAAGAAAAGCAACACGGCTCCGACGATATTATTGCTGAGGATCGATAAAATAAATATGCTGGCGAATACCGCTGCGAAGATTGCATATCGTAGTTTGGTCCTGTGAAATTTCTCGCCATTGTAGACGCTGATATCCATGAATAGGATTAAAAGATTAAAAGATTGGAAGATTAAAAGATTGATGGAGTCAGTTTATGTTGTTTAGGGGAATATTCAAGGTGAAATTTTTTTTGTAAATCGAAAATCATCCTTCTTTGTCATTCTGAGCGATTCAGCGAAGAATATAATTTTTATTAGTTATATCCTTCGTCCTAAATGTCCTCAGGATGACATTATATAATCTCAGCCAGCTCTTCAAATGAGAGTTCTTCCAATCTTTTCTTTTGTAATGCAGGAGGGATAATAAAAGTACAATCTGATTTTTTATTGATCATAGTTTGGATTGCTCCCAACGTTTTTCTACTAAACGGCGCGAACATATCCAAAAATTGTATTAGAGAATCCCATTGAATTATTCATTGTTCATCATTCATTGTTAATTGAATCAGACAGCTTTTGACCTTGGGTACAGGCTTGAAACACTTGGCAGGGACACCCTTCAAATAGGTCACAGTATATGCGTAATTGAGTAACCATCGTAAATATGATTTTTTCTTCGCGTCGGAGCGGAGCTTTTGACCTACCTCATCCTGCACCATAAAAATTCATCCAGAAAATTTCTGATTTCAATTTCAAAAAAACTTCCTCAATATCGGCGAAGTGATATAATACGGCAAATTCCCGACAACCAATGTTTTTTTTGAATCCAGATTTTTTTCTTTCAATATTTTTTCTACATCAACTTCAAGTACATCTCATTCTAAATAATTTCTCATTTCTCATTTATCATTTATCATCTCCAAAAGCGTGGCTTTCAAGGAAGCGTCTTTCTCGATGACAAAAAAATTCTCCGAAATCCCGTGAATAAGCTTGGTAATAGATCCTTTCCCTGGGCCAATTTCTATCAGCGCTTCGCAGGATAAATTTTTGTATACGGAAGAAATTTTATCAGCAAGATAGCTTCTGATTTTACCATCGATAAGGAAATTTTGTCAGAGATAGGTTCACATACCAATAACATATATATTTCGCACCCGGGTGCAACTATTTTGACGGTTGACTTTTCTGCCAAAATGATTATAAGAAAGATACATTTAAAATTTTTTGTAATGAAAAAATTTAGTAATTCTTTTTGTGTCGTAATTTGCATTGCATCCTTCTTGACCTTTGGATGTAGCAAAAGCAAATTTGATGTCAGACCCGCTGACAACAGCCATGACACAATCAGCCAGCCCACAAATGGGAATGGCTCGAATAACGGGACTAGCAGTAGCGGCGGAAGCAGCGGCGGAAGCAGTGGCGGAAACAGTGGCGGAAGCAGTGGCGGAAGCAGTGGCGGAAGCAGTGGCGGAAGCAGTGGCGGTGGAACGAATCAAATCTCGCCCCCACCAGATGCTGCATGGCCTTATGAGAACATTCATAACGCCTTGCCTCCTACTGGATTTCAATCGGTTATACCTTGGTCGCAAGCTGTCCATGACACTCGCCAGGGGAATAACCAGAGTATGGTCGAAATTGATTACATGCGATTGTACGCAGTAGTCAACGGTCAAAATCAATTGGTTTGTGAAGATAATTACGACACATTTGATCCTTTATCAGTGTGGTTTGGATTATATTCACGGAATCCGTGGTTTGGCACCGATAGCCATATTCAAATGCCTTTAACCTACACCCAAGGGTGTCTCAGAATTTACCCGAGCTTATATCCGGATAAAGTATGGCATTGGTGGGATACACAATATCCTAGACCAGATGTCCCTTCTGGGACCCAGCGCCTATGGGTAGAAGTGAAGGTTAAAATTACAGGGCCCGCTCTGGTACAGATAGGAGTAGATTTTTATCGCACTCCTACAGCTGAAGCTAATCAGCAAAACGTAGTAGAGATGGGAGTATCAAACTGGTATGGTGCATCACCGTACTGGCAAATAATCACCTTGGGCACCCAAGGGAATTAAATTATTAAATAAGGTCAATTAGCACAAGAGGGATGATATATAAATCCCTCTTTCATTTTATAAAAAAAATCTGAAATATTCTGCCTTATTATGTTACAAAAAAGAACGCCTTTCAGCGCCCTCTTTTTAGTATTAAGTCGTAAGTAGGGGGCAACTTTTCTCTTTAACAGAGAACTATTTCTCTCATTTAAATAAGTCCTTTTTCAAAACAGGTAAATCTTCTTTGATTGTTTTCCGAATCCTTATTCTTCTCACTCATGTATAATCATGTGCAATAAAATTCCTCAATCAGATTACTAAAGTATGCGGAATTTTATCAAATTTAGGAAATTTTTTGTGGATTTTGTTGGCTGTTTCTCATATATGGATAAGTTGCATAAGGCATGCGTCCACTGCCATAGCATTCTGTTCAAATTCTTTAAGAGTCATTTTATTATTATATCTCTCTATCTCTTGTATAGCATTTAATATCCGCTGAACATACATTTGGAGTCTGTCTTTTTCCAACACCATTAGATAATATCTATTTTATGAGATAAAATATCTTTTTTGAGTTGAATATCCAAAAAGTTTTTTTCAATCATATCCACAGGTCTTTTAAAAAGTTTTTGAAGATAGCCTATCAGCTGAGCTAGCTCAAAAAGACTCAGAGTTACATGTTTTTTTTCCTCAAACAAAAAATCAATATCACTATTCTTACCTGACTTTCATAACGCATATGAACCAAAAAGAGAAAGATGGAGAATTCATTTTTTCTCCAAATATGCTTTCACTTCTTTTTTTCTGATAGTTTTGATAATTTCCTGCGTTCACATAATAAGTATCAGAGGTATAAAACAACAGACACAATATAGATATTCCATCTCCGTTTTCAAGTATTTTCCTTCAAATGGGAAAAACTGCCTCTATAGATAGCAAAAAAGAACGCCTTTCGGCGCCCTCTTTTTTAATGAACAGTGTTGGATTTTTCTAATATTAAACATCCATCGTTGTTCATTGTTACTTGTTAATTATTAATTATTTAAGCGCAGCATGCGCAGCGGCCAATCTCGCGATAGGCACTCTAAATGGACTACAGCTGACATAATTTAATCCTACCTTGTGGCAGAAAGCGATAGATTTTGGATCTCCACCGTGTTCTCCACAGATACCAAGTTTGATATCAGGTCTGGTCATGCGTCACTTATCCACAGCCATTTGTACGAGTTGTCCTACACCTTCCACATCTAATGTCTGGAATGGATCTTTTTCGAAAATATTTTTGGTTACATATTCTTTGATGAATTTACCAGCATCGTCTCTAGAAAATCCTAGACACATCTGAGTCAAGTCGTTGGTTCCAAATGAGAAGAATTCCGCAGTTTCGGCGATTTTGTCTGCAGTCAATGCTCCTCTAGGCACTTCGATCATAGTTCCGAGTTTGTATTCGATCGTCATATTGTAACTATCCATGACTTTTTGAGCGACTCTGCGAACGATTTCAGTATTAAAATCTAATTCACCTTTGAATCCAACTAACGGAATCATAATTTCTGGTCTTGCGTCGACGCCTTGTTTTTTCAATTCACAGGCAGCGGAAATCACCGCTTCGGTTTGCATTTCTGCGATTTCTGGATAGGTAACGACTAATCTACATCCTCTATGTCCGAGCATAGGATTGAATTCATGAAGTGATGAAATTCTCTCTTTCAAAAGTTTGATATCTACATTCATTTCTTTGGATAATTCAGCGATATCTTTTTCCTCTGTAGGTAAGAATTCATGTAAAGGAGGATCTAAGAATCTGATCGTCACTGGCAATCCTTCCATAGCTTTGAGGATTCAGATGAAGTCTTCTTTTTGGTAAGGAAGGATCTTGGCTAATGCTGTTTTTCTTCACTCTACCGTGTCTGCTAAGATCATTTCCCTCACAGCTTTAATCCTCTCTTCAGCGAAAAACATATGTTCTGTCCTGCATAGTCCGATACCTTGAGCACCGAATTTTCTCGCGACTTCAGCGTCGTGTGGAGTATCTGCATTTGTCCTGACTCATAATTTTTTGAAGTTGTCAGCTCGGATCATGAGGGTATTGAAATCTCCGCTTAATTCTGGATCGACAACTTTCAATGCTCCAGCAAATACTTCTCCTGTAGCACCGTCTAAAGTAATAATATCTCATTCGTTGAATACCTTTCATTTGATAGTTAGTGTCTTTGCTTTTTCATCTACTTGGATTTCTCCTGCTCCAGCTACACAACATTTTCCCATACCTCTCGCTACGACTGCAGCATGAGATGTCATCCCTCCTCTAGCAGTAAGGATACCTTGAGAAGCGAACATTCCTTGGATATCTTCTGGTGAGGTTTCAGTCCTAACAAGGATTACTTTCTTGTCTTGTTCAGCTCGTTGGTGGGCGATTTCTGCATTGAAAACTACTTGTCCGACAGCAGCTCATGGCGAAGCAGGCAAACCTTTGGTAAGTAATTCAGCAGTTTTTTTTGCACCAGCATCTATTTGTTTGTGAAGTAACGCGTCCAATTGTTCTGGTTGCACTCTCAGTAACGCAGTTTTTTCGTCTAATAATTTTTCATGTACCATGTCTACAGCAATCTTGACTGCAGCAGCAGCTGTCCTTTTACCATTTCTAGTTTGGAGGATATATAGTTTTCATTCTTGGATAGTGAACTCCATATCTTGCATATCTTTGTAATGTAGCTCTAAATCTTGATAAATCTGAACTAATTGATCGTAACACTGAGGAAGAATCTTTTCTAATTGCTGGATTTCCAATGGCGTTCTGATACCTGCCACGACATCCTCTCCTTGTGCGTTCATGAGGAATTCTCCGTAAAATTTATTTTCTCCTGTAGAAGGGTTTCTCGTGAAACAGACTCCTGTCCCAGAAGTATCTCCCATATTTCCAAAAACCATAGATTGGACATTGACTGCGGTACCAAGCAATCCCTTGATATCATTTAATCTTCTGTAGATGATAGCTCTCTCATTGTTCCATGAGCTGAAAACCGCTTCGATAGACATCTGTAATTGTTCTCTAGGATTATTTGGAAACATTTTACCGGTAGCTTTTTGGATGACTTCTTTGTATGCAACTACGACTTTTTGTAAATCCTGTGTGTCTAGTTCTGTGTCTAGTTTGACGCCTTTGGCAGCTTTTACTGATTGCAAAGCTTCTTCGAAATCATGATGAGGGACTTCCATCACCACATCTCCAAACATCTG
>CAYUVZ010000031.1:0-9642 GCA_964448265.1 uncultured Candidatus Peribacteria bacterium
ATATTTTTATTTTTTCCTCACTATGCCTAGGGCATGGCTTCTGTTGCCAGGAAGTATATATCTGCGTGAGAATTAGCAGAATCTCCCCCGTCCCTTACTATTTCTAAAATAGTTTTGCGGACAGTTTTTTATTTTTATTTACGCCGGCGATTATATCCGGGCAAAAAAAGAAAAAAATGGACAAAGTGAAGAAAAATTGTGTTGCAGGTTAAGAGGCTGGATTTGAAAGAGGATGGAGGATGGGGGATTTAGAAAAGAGTTAATTTATTTTTGTGTTAACAAATCCCCCCAACCCCCTTTAACAAGGGGGCCTCAATGATTTTTTTGATAAAGAGGTAATTTAGAGTTTTTTTTAGTTAATTTAATTTAGTTTAACAAATCCCCCCAACCATTGCCTTGCAAGGCGGGCCCCCTTGTAAAAGGGGGCCTCAAGGAACTTGTTGATAAGAGGTAATTTAGAGTTTTTTATTTTTTTCAAAATTTCTTATGATATCTAATAGCTCTCTATATACTCAATCTAGATCATTTATTACTTCATTATTTCGGTATCTAATTACTGTAACTCATTGTTCCGACAGCGCACACGTCCTCTCTTCATCATATTGTTTAGTTTGTAAATGAATCCCTCAATCAATCTCAATAGCTAAAGAAAGTTTTGCACAGTAAAAATCTACGATAAAGGATCAAATAGGCTTTTGTCTAGTAAACACATATCCTTTTGGTCTATGTTTAAGTATTTTGTCCCACATCATATCTTCAGCTAAAGTAGGATTGTGTCTCATTTTTCTTGAATAATAAATATTCCCTCTATTGTATGATCTGAATTTAATTTCAAATTCATCCATTGCATACATCTAAACATCTAAATTCCTCCCCTCCTTGTTAAAGGAGGGGTCACCCCGGTAAATTACCGGGGTGGGGGTGGATTTGTAGCCTCAAAACAGAAGCTTATCAAAGGTCGGGTGGGCATTTGTCCCCTCAGACTGCCCCTCAAACCAGAATTCTATCAGTAGTATATGGGTGGATTTATTTTCCTCAAACCAGAATCATCTAATTCTTTTCAAGTGTGGGAAACGAAGATTCTCTGAGTAAACATATCAATGTCATGGTGCAGATTAATCTCCAAAGCCTCGGAGATAGGACCTTGTCTCCCAACGTGCGTGATTGTATTCGGACAAAAAAAGACGAAGTCCTGCAAAGGGCGAAGTCCTGCAAAGGGAAAAAATGGACAAATCAAAGACAAATTGAATGATGAGGTTAGAACTATGGAAAAATATGTCACTCTGAGTGTTTTAGCGAAGAGTATAACTGAAATTAGTTATATCCTTCGCTTCGCTCAGGATGACAAAAAGAAAAGATTGCCCCGCTTCGCTCGCAATGACAGTAATTGAGTTATATCCTTCGCTTGAATAGTTTTAAGAAAGTTTTACTATTTTGAATACTTTTTTCCCTTTTCTCAAGAGAAGTAATCCATTTACGAAGTCTTTGCTGGTGATGATTTGTTGGGGATCGGTGACTTTTTGTTCATTACAAAAGAGAGATCCTGATTGGATACATTTTTTCGCGTCGCCATTGGAGTCGGTCAAGCCTGTTTGGGTGGATATGTCTATGATTTTTGTATCTCCGCTTTTGACCGATAGCTGTACCCCTCCTACTTCTTTCAGTACTGCCTCACTTTCTTCCTTGTCCAAAGATTTGATGACTTCCATTTTATCATCTGAGAAAAGAATTTCAGTAATCTTCTGTGCTTGTTGGGAGGCTTTTTCTCCGTAGATAGTTGTCACTACATAATTAGCAAGTTGTTTCTGTCCATATCTGATGGCTGGATTTTGTATATGAATCTGACTAATCCCTTGTATTTTATCGAAATCCAAGAGCGTGAGTAATTTCAAATATCTTTCGACATCTGCGTCCATGGTATTGATGAAGTATTGGTACGCTTGATATGGACTCGTTTTTTTGGGATCGAGTCGGATAGCGTTTCATTCAGATTTTCAAAACTTTTTTCCAGTAGCATCCAAAATTAATGGTCCGGTCATCACATAAGCCTCCTGATCTAATTTTTTTCTGATCAATTCTATCCCTGTCACTCCATTGCCCCATTGATCGGAGCCACAGATTTGTAGCTTCACTTTTTTCTTTTCGTACAGACTGAGGAAGTCAAATCATTGGATCAGCATATAGGAAAACTCGGCGTAGGAAATGCTTTTGTCGGGGTCTTCGATTCTCTTTTTTACCGTTTCTTTGTTCATCATTTGGTTGACGCTTACGTATTTTCACACCTCTCTCAGAAATTGGAGGTAGCCCATATTTTTGTAAAATTCAGTATTATTTATTACCTCAAATTGAAATTTTTCACCAGAAAGCTGGGTGAGATTTTCGAGAATATTTTTTACCTGTGTGGTGATACATGCCACATTGTGTGCCAAAATTTCTTCATCCAAAAAATTTCTTTCACTCTCTTTGCCTCCCGGATCTCCGATCATACCTGTTGCTCCTCACACGATGAGATACAATTTATTTCTTCTTTTCATAAAATTGACCGCATTCATAAAGACGATAAAATTGCCTACATGAAGCGAGTCCGAAGTAGGATCCATGCCGGCATAAAATCATTGTCAGCCTTTATCGTAGAGGTCAAATAATTTTTCATCGGAAAATTGGTAGAGTAGACCACGTTTTTCTAATTCTTCGCGGAGTTTCATTTTGATATAATTTAAATGTTAAAATTCATATCATGGGTGCAAGGGTTTGAAAGGGGCAAAGGAAAATTTCTTTTGTTCCATTGCACCTTTATTATCTTTGCACCTTCTTAATTTTTTACATTCTTTCTAGGAATTTCATTCAGATGATATCTATACCTTTTTGTAGTATTTCGCGGGTTTTTTGCAATAAGAATATTCTGGCTGCTTTCGTGGAATCTTCTGATTTCAAAATATGTACATTGGCATAGTAGCTGTTTACGCCCTTACACAGGTCCAAGAGGAATCTACATATTATATGTGGCGCTCAGTCATCAGTAGCTTGGCGGATGATTTCATCAAACTGTGAAATCTTTTTGATGAGATGAAATTCTTCTGGTTCAATTAATTTTGCTGAAAGTTTTTTTTCGTCTGGATTTTTTTTCACGTCTCCATGGTCGATGACGCTTTGCATCCTAGCTCCGGTGTAGAGGATATAAGCTCAGGTTTCCCCTTGCATATCTAAGACTTCATCGATATCGAATACCAGGTCTTTGCTAATATCTGATCTGATGAGAAAAAATCTGAGTGAACTCACGGCGAGTGTTTCTGCGACATGAGTATATCGTGTTTCGTCTTTGTCTGGATTTCTTTCTTTGGTTTCTTGATATGCTTTGGTGTGGAGCATTTCAAGCATTTCATCCAAGGTTACTGTTCGTCATTTTCTACTCGAGAAGGGAAGTCTTTTTTCTTTCATATCTTCCGGATCCAATGGATATCCCAGTTTGATCAATGTCTGAGGTGTGAGATATACCACGCCGTATCCTAGAGGAATATATTTTTCCTGATGATGCTTGGAGTCCAAGAGGGTCAACGCTGATTGTACAATTTGCTGTGGGAGGAGTTGTCTATTGTCTATGACGGTGATTGCTTTGTCGTAGTGTCAGAAGTCACTAGGGACTGTTTTTGTTTTTTTACTAGAAATTGTTGTTCGTAAAATGTTGTCTCTAGGATCTGTGGTAAATTTTTCATAGCCAAAATCTTTGGAAAGATAACCAAGCTTCCGTGATGCAAATGCAATGTCTTTGGCAATGTAGGTAGCCGTACCATCGGATTTGATCAGGATTTGATATTTTTTTTCTTCTTTGGCATACGCAGGTAATGAGGAGAGGTCCAATATCCAGCATCCTTTAGCATCGCCATCTTTGGCGAGGGTGAGAAATCATTTTGCTTTGAGCAAGTCTATCGTCTCTGCAAAAAAGTCGAGATGCAAAATATCTGTTTCCCATCAGATGACATCAAAGTAGGAATTCATCCTCCAACAGCTTTTGATCTGTTCCAACGCGCATTTTCTCGTGTAGTCGTGATGGAGTTTTTTGATCTCAGGATCCGATCATTCTTCTATCTTGATCAGTGTCTCAGAAAGTAATTTTTTGAATTCATCATCTTCTTCTTTGTGTCTCATCTCTTCATATATTTTTCCACAGTAGTGATCAAACTTTTTTTCACTCTCCAAAGGATAGTTGTAATAGAGGTGTCCTACAATATTATATCAGACGTTGACTCCACTATCATCACCATAATTCCAGGTGTGCACAGTATGTCCAGCGTCTTCATAGAGTCTTCTCATGCTATCACCGATGCAGATATTTCTGGCTTGTCAGATGTGCAGCGGTTTATTTGGATTGGCGGACATGTACTCTACCATAATTTTTTCTTGCGAAGAGGGTGCAAAGGTTCAATGGTGCAAAGGTGAAAAGACATCTGATGTAAATGATCACTGATTGATGAAGGCGTTGAGGTAGCCGTTCATGTTTTGGAATGAGGAAAAATATTTAGATGTTAGATTTTTTTCTAAGTCGTCAGCGATTTGTAGAGGAGATTTTTTTAAAATTTTGGAAAGTTGAAAACAAGGAAATCCAAAATCTCCTGGGATATTTTCTGGTGGAATCTCTATGAGGGCTAGGATTTCTTCGACGGGATGGTCGAGCTTTTTACCTAGTGCTTCTGCGAAATGTTGTTTGTATGTGGAGAGCATGTTTTATTTAGAAAATTAAAATATATGATTTAAAATGTCACTCTGAGTGAAGCGAAGAGTATAACTTACAAGATATTATTCTATTTATTTAATCAAGTTATATCCTTCGTCCGACCCCGAAGTGTCGGGGGGACTCAGGATGACAAACTTAGAACGATCTGTTTTATAGCTGGTCTTTATCTATGGCTTTTGTTCTGTTTTTTTTGATGGATGAATGAATTTTTTTCCTTGTGAGTCTCTTTTCATTTTCCTTTATTTTTTTTGCTTTTAATTTTTTTGGAATATTTGCATTTATCCTGATCTCTGGTTCGATGAGAGCTTCTTGTAATAATCTTTTAAATTTGTTGATTACCTTCTTCCTATTCGCAATTTGATATCTCTCTTCTTCATCTGTCATGATTATTTTTCATCATTTGTAATGTCATTCTTCTTTGGCCAATAGCATCAGTCTTTCTTTTTGCTCTGTGGTAAGGTAGGATGAACTCGTGATGTTGAAATATAGTTCTGCTTTGGTCTCTAGCTTGTTTCTATTTTGTCCTCATTTTCCACTTCCTCTGGAATAGCGCAAGGTAATTTCATGCGTCACGATATCTTCCAAGATTTTTTTATGTTCTATCGAAATGGACATGATGTGTGGGTGTAAAGAATAAATTTTTAATAAGCTAATTCAATTATTTTGTCTAATAGTTCCTTATATGATATTCCTATATGATTCATAAGCATCGGGAACATTGATATATCTGTAAATCATGGTAGTGTATTTATTTCGTTGAAATATATTTGATCATCTGCCACGAAGAAATCGAGCCTTGCAAATCCGCTACAGTCACAGAGCTGATAAATTTTTTCCGCTAACTGTTTGATGATATCTTGCTGAGATTTTGGAATATCGGTAGGAATTTTTACGCTTGCCTGATTGAGCTTATATTTGTCATCATAAGAATAAAAATCTTTTGCAAGAAGTAATTCTCCTGGCTGGGAAATGGTAAGTTCGCTATTCCCCAATATTGCTACTTCGATTTCTTTTGGATGGACAAGTCCTTGTTCTATAACAATTTTACTATCGTGTTTTATCGCTTCATCAATTGCAGCCTGTAATTCTTGAAATGATTTAACCTTAGTTATTCCTACTGATGAGCCGGAGTTACAGGGTTTCACATACAAAGGCAATGAAAGATTTTTTTGAATTTCATTTATTTTTTGTACGATCTGATTTTTGGTTTCTTTTTGAAGATCTATAATGTTGTAAGGAAGTTGCGGAATATCGTGACCAGATAAAAATATTTTACACATTCATTTGTCCATGCAGAGTGCTGAACTAAGTACACGACACCCACAGTATGGGACTTTTTGAGATTCTAATATTCCTTGTAAAATTCCATCTTCTCAATATTTCCCATGAGTCATAAGTAATGCGATGTCAAATAATTTTTGGAAATCTCAGAGCGAAATTTTCTGATTAGAATTTATTTTTTTATACTCATCTATCAAGTCGACATGATAAAAGTCTCAGTTTTTATCTCGATAAATGAAGATTAAAGAATATTTTTTTGTATCGATATTTTGAGCAACATTTATAGCTGACGAAATAGAAACTTCCGCCTCATTGCTCATTCATCCGAAGAATAATCATATTTTTTTCATCACTACATAGCACTATCGATTAAAGACTAGCTTATTTTCTTGCTCTTCTCTATTTTCATGTTTTCATACTTGTCGAGATCGAGAGAAATCTGATTTTTGGATTTTTCGGATGTAGAGTGTTTGGCGGGTTTGCCAAATCCCATCGTATGAACTAGGTCTTCCAATCCTACTCGAAAAGTATTTCCTATCGTTTCAAACAAACTGGATTTGCGTTTTTCTTCAAATTTTTTGAGATCGGCGATCATGAGAAAGTCTGTAAGGTTTATAAAGTTTCTGGTTTGAGGGTACAAATCCCCCGTCCCGGTGAATTACCGGGACACCCCCTTTGACAAGGGGGTAATAAGCTGAATAGTTTAAGAAAGAGTCTGTAAATTCCAAATGTGGGCTGTTTATTGAATTCGCACTATGAAAGTAAGAAAAATCCTTGAAAAATCAATCAGATTATTTTCATTTGATATTTCGTTTGTTCTTTATATATATAATGATACTGAATGAATTTTTAATTCATCTTTCTCCTCATGAAATTTTCCAAATGAATACTTTTTAGCCTCATCGCTTTGGCTGGGCTTAGCGTGTGTTTTTGAGTCAAGATAAGTTTAGAACCGCTCTATTCGGATGCGAGATTTCAGCCGACAGACAAATTGCATGCGGGATGTGTGCATACGGCAAATATTACCTACACTCCACAGGAGGCGGGCGTGGATAAGATAGTTTTGAATCTCAATTACAATCCTCAGGATATAGAAATCCAACGCATCGTTCCAAACATCAACAATGCACAATCATCATCACAGATAGCATACAATACCATTACTTTGAATATCGATAAGCCCGTTCTCTCACAGGGCAAACAAATTATTTTTCAGATTTATTTCAAAAGTAATGCAGAGCTCACTACTACACAATTAGCTCTCTGAAGTGGCTCCTATATTCATACGAAAAATAAAACACTTGCTCTCGCTCAAAATTTTGACCTTGCTTTCGCGAAGGTAGCTGAATGTGAGCCTGACATTATTTCGCCAAGCATCAATCTGATTTATCCTCAAGATCCTACCCAAAGATTGACATTGGATCAGTATTTTATTTTCAATATCAAAGATATCGGCAAGGGTATAGACAAGACGAGCGTGATGGTCAATTTCGATGGAGATGTTTATTATTATGGTGCAGATAATCTGAAACGAAATGGTGACTATCTGACCTTTTATCCTAGATGACGACTGCCTATCGACAAGACGGTAAGTTTGAAAATTCTCGTTACAGATCAGCAAATATATGGTGGAGCAAACAAAGCTGAGAGTGCATTTTCTTTCCAGACTGCTACATGAATGTCGCTCAAAGACGGCATAGATCCTACGCAATTTAGACTGATGACCAAAGACGCTGCGAAGATTTTTGCTTCCAATGATGAGTGTTCGTTATTGGATGGTCTCTCTCAAAGCACTAATCTTTCTTCTCAACAATGACTTAGGTCTATCTTAACTAAGCTTGGATGTAATACAGAAATCACTGCGAATATAGCGAGTTGAGTGAATGATCATGGTGTAGCAATTAATGAAAAAAATAATTCTGGATTTGTCTCCGTTTTTGCTCTCATTGGATGGGTGTTGTTTTTGATTACGTTTGGATTGAAATTACATTATATGATGTGATATAGAAAATATAAGAAAGCGAGTAAATAATTCTTTTCCTACTGAATAAATAGCGATGAATAATTTCCATCGAGAATAACCAATGGTGTTGTCGAGGTAATATCTCAGGTGAGACATAGTGTTCCATCGTTTGCAATTCCATTGAGACCGCATTCTCGGACGAAGATGTTTTGCAGATTTACAAAATTTTCGTATCGAGTATTTCCAAATAAACTATCGACCTGATTGATTCTTCACTGTGCTGGAGTGAGGGGAGTATTTAGTGTTGTTATCTTTCCTTGGATATGCAGTTTATGTGTAAATCAAGTTTCCATTCATGGTCATGTTCATCAGACCAAAAGTCCATTGATGATGAAATTTCCTTTGAGATAGAGTCAGGAATTTACTCCATTATTTGTAGCAGGAAATCATTGGGTATCTAGGTCGATCAATATCGCTCCTGTATTTGGCAAGTAGACAAGTCCACTGTCGAGGAAGAGATCTAACTTGGGCGATGAGGCCTGCATTCCTCCAGAGAAGATAATGTTTCCATTCATCATAAAAATACTCTTGTCCATGTAGGAAGTCGGATCGTTGAGATCTATCGTCAGTGAAGTGTCAGCGTAACATACAATTTTTTCAGTATCATTTATTGGTAAGGTTGTTGTAGTATACAAGGTCTGTCATTTGCAAAGTTTCTGAGATTTCTTTTTGGCAATATTGATCAATGTCGAAGAATTGATATCGCTGCTATTTAATACCACAGTTTTTCATTTCAGATTTCCAAGAAGGGAAAGTCTCTCAGCTTCATTCATAGAGAGAGATAATCAGACCGTTCATTGGATGACGAGATTTCGTAGCGTGTTGATGGCGTCGCTTCCGGTCTTATTGATCGTCGTATTCAATCATCGATTGGTAGTGATTCCGTCGATGGTATTTCCAGAATAGGTGAAGCCGCTATTGATGGTGCCACCATTATTTATATAGGTAATGAGATTTGCACTTCCAGAAATGACTCCTCAGATAAATCCTATTCATCCGTTACTATCTCGGATATATCCTAGTGGAGTTTTGTTATCGAAATATTGAAAGCTGTTTGCGAAATTTGCGAGATAATGATTATCGGTATAATCGAGTTGGATTCACGCGATCACATACGATTTCGTACCATTTCGATCGTAGGTAATCATTCAGTAAATACTATAGGTATCTTCACATGTTGTAAAAAATCATCCTGTGATTTGCAGCGTGTTGTATAAAACATTACTCGCTCTGAGGAGCCCCAAAGAGTAGTCGTCTAGTGGCCACATTCTTTTCCCTCTCTGAGAATTGTAGTACAATCCTCTGACTTGTTTGCTACATGTTTTGGTTATTCATCCTAGTGAAATCGTTGCATTCGTGGTCAATGATTTCGTCGCTAGCCAAAATATTCCTCCTCCAAAATTATTTCATGGTGCAGTGAAAAGAACATTGGAAAAATTATTTTGCAGAGATGCAATATTGATGTCTGGGAAATCTAATATCAAAATTGCATGACTGAAACTATATCACAGGCATATTACGATGACGCTTGTGAGAAGATGTTTGAATGTCTTGAGGGTCATGTATTATTAAAATATTAAAATATTAAAAAATTAGTAAGATTAAA
>CAYUVZ010000032.1:0-9542 GCA_964448265.1 uncultured Candidatus Peribacteria bacterium
ATCTCCAGAAAAATTTTGCCAAATTTTTCTAAGAATGTAGAATAAGAATTAAATTGGTCATTAGATAAAATCACCTCCAAGATCGGGGTGATTTTTTTAAGTCAAAATAATCAATTAATCCCTTGCTATTCACTTATTAAAGGACACGATGTATATAGATATATGTTTGAGCTATATTTATATAGTAAAAACAAACATTTTAGAAACTAATCCCTTTTAAATTTTAAACCAAATTATCATGACAATTTCAAAAGCAGTAGCTCACTGAAAATGTTGCACTAAAAGTACAATAAGAGGTGAAAAAGCAAAAGTAAAGAAAGCTGTAAATGCAGCAAAGAAGTCAGTAAAAAAAGCTGTTAAGACAACAAAGAAATCTGCGAAGAAAATTGTAACTACCGTAAAAAATCAGTTTTAATAAGTAAATCCCTTAAGTGGTCTTATTATTTATATTTCATCCCGAACGGTCGGGGTGATTTTTTGTTTTTAGGCTAAAATTCTCTTGCAATTTACAAAAAAAGGGGTATTATTGTTTCTCGTAGATATATATTTATATAGCTTTGAGAAATGAAGTTCCAAGCATTTTATCAGACATTTAAGAAAAGATCAATCATTTCTTTGGATGAAATCAGAAAATTCGAAGCTGATTTTCCAAAACTCAATATTAGTAATCGAACTAAGAAGTGATATATCAAACCCATCGTCAAATGATGGTATATCTTTTCTGATATACATGTAGATGAAAGTATTCTCTATTTTATAGCAAATAAAATTTACGATCCATCATATATATCATTGGAAACAGCACTTTCTTATTATCATCTCATACCAGAAGGAGTCTTTACATCTACTTCCATCTCCAGCAAAAAAACACAGCAATTTGATACGGATTTTGGTAAATTTGTTTATCGTTCAATCAAGAAAAGTTTGATGTTTGGATATACCATTAAAAAGATTTGAAATGTTAGATATAAAATAGCTGAAATAGAAAAAGCTGTCTTGGACTTCTTGTATTTTAGACCAGACTTAGAAACATGAAACGATTTTGAAGAATTAAGATTTGATTGCTATGAATTCATCCAACAGGCAAATCTACAAAGATTCACCAAATATATGAAACAATATCCATCGGAAATATTTCACAAAAGGATGGCGAATTTTATCTCTTATGTACAAAAAAATGCTTAACCTAGAATATATAAAATCTTCATATCCTCCCCTACTTTATAGCCGTGAAAAAGATATTCTCAGAGAATATTTACAATATAAAATACTTGATTATATATTTTCGTGTCCTCAATCCAAAAAACTCTGTTTTATCTGATGAACAGCATTGAGAATAGGATACGGGAACACGAGATTCTCCGAAGATTTAGATTTTGATAATCGATGACTAACTCCATCAGAATTTGAAGAAATCACTACAGTAATCAAAAAAAAACTTGAACAGGAATGATATATCGTTGAAATAAGGCATATATATAAATGAGCATTTCATTGTATCATCAAGATACCAGAAATACTTTTTGATAATAATCTAGCTCAGATGAAAACTGAAAAAATCATGATAAAAGTGGATACTGTTGCCCAAGGGTTCGACTATACTCCCAAAAAGTTCCTTCTTGAAAAGTTTGAAGTTTCTACTAGCATAACTATGACTGATTTACCTCAATTACTCTCATTTAAGATCAACGCTTTGCTTAGCAGACACAAATGAAGAGATATCTATGATATCTGTTTTATTTTGGCAAACAACAAAAAGCCTGATTGGGCTATTCTTAAAAAGCTCAATATAACAACTTCAAAACAGTTAAAAGAAAAGATTTTAAAAAGATTACACGATATTCCACTCAAAACCATGCAGGAAGATGTACAATATTTTATATTTGATGCGAATGATGATAGGATATTAAGATTCAAGGAGATTATTGACCAGACTGAATTTGAAAAATAGATGGGGATTTGGGATTGTCTTTAGTCTTTAGATAAATTATCATCCTGAAAAGTCGGAGTGATTTTTTTGTAGCAGTGGAATTATATTATTCACAGCAGCCTCCTAATCTTTTCTTGAAGTGAAAAATTTTAGGAAGTGAAGGAAATGAAGGAATAACAAGAAATTTAAATACAGCCATGGATTGTCTCTCCCCAGCAGTCATAGGAATCCTAGAAACCCAAGAAAGCCCAAATACGCGGTCCAATCAGTTTTTTTCTTCATTTGGAAAGTGTGAATAGGATAAAAACTTTATTCTCAGAATTTGCCGAAAGCCATTAAAAAAACAAAACCAATATAGTTTGTCAGTGCAAAAATTCAAGGCAACTTAGCTGTACAGATTTCAAACTTAAAAAAACACCCCGAATTGGAGAGGTGCTTTTCTATTTTTTTTGACTCTATAAACTCTTGCCCCGCACAGCGGTGGTTAACACTTTATGACTCAAATCTTTTAAGTGATTTTTTTTAGTCATTTTTCATGATTATTGGAAATAATATCAACTTTCCCAGTCATTTTTGACCCCTTCTATGACTATTGGGGTCAATTTTTGCCATTTTTTGACCCCTCTAGGGGCTATAAGGGTCATTTTTTGTTATTTTTTGACCCTAGGCTTGTTTTTATACAAGATGTCTAGATATTTAGGAATGATGTAAGGTTGGTCGGCTTCTTCTTCGATACGATTTACTATTCATTTAGATTCTAGTTGTCTTAAGTAATTCCTTATAGTATTTCTTGCATATTTACCTTCTTTTTCCAATGATTTAATATTATTGTAAGGTCTATCAAAAAGCATAGTAATAAAGCCATAGGGTATTTTTAACCCATTTTCTTCAGTCTTTTTGACTGTAGAACGAATAAGATCAGTTATTTTTTGGAGTTTTTCAGTGGTCTTCAATGATTGTTCTTCTACTGCTACCAACATATATTGTACTAAACTATCTCGATCTTGGTTTTCTCTGATTCCATGAAGGACTTGATAATATTTTGTTTTGTTGGCATTGATGTATTCGCTGAGGTAGACAATTGGTAATTTGAGTAATCCTTTCAGAACAAGATATAAGATCATCAAAATCCTGCCCGTTCTCCCATTACCGTCTGGAAATGGATGGATAGATTCAAATTGGTAATGAATAACTGCGAGTTTTACTAATGGATCAATTTTATCATCTGAATTAACATATTTTTCTAAGTTTCACAGAAGACTTCTGATTGTATCTTCTCCAACAGGTGGAGTATAAATGACTTCTCAAGCTCCGTTCATAAGGACAGTCCCTGGCATCTTTCTAATCCCTACTTTGTCAGGTTCGATCATTGATTGGATCGTGATCAGAGTATTTGTGATGATTGCTCAGTATTTTTCTACTTGTTCTATTCCCCAAAGTGTAGCCTGTCTATAATGCAAGACTTCTTTATCTTCTTTGGAAATTTTGCCAGAAGAAATGTCGGCTTGAAAAACACTCTCAAGAGTTGTATTGATGTTTTCAATAGCACTACTAGCCACTCATTCCTTGATCAAAAATGATCATAATACCAAAAGCCCTACATTTTCCGTATTGGTATTGATGTAGGTATTAAGCGTGGCGATAGCTCTGCTAGCCTTGGAGAGTTGCCAGTATGTTTCATCAGAAAGTTTAAGATTTTCTGGTGGTAATAAAGGCAGGTCATTATCGGGATTTTTTGGACCAAACATATCAATAGATTGTGAAGTAAACCGGTGTTTCATTTACCATATGCCCTATATACGGAAATAGTAGAGTATTTCCACCACAATTCAACTATGTATTCGGACTGATTTCTAGTGCAAAAACACCCCCGAATTGAGGAGGTGCCTTTAGTGAAAATATATTTTGCATTATTTTATAGCTGTGGTGCTTGATCTCATAAACATAAGCATGACATATCATCTCAATTCCAACATCATGGGATCATCTATTTGTTTCATAATATTATACTCTTTGAGTGCCTGTAAATGTTTAGAGTACCGGAGAAGTTCAGTGCCCGATACAGATTTTTCTCATGGTTTGATATTGTATGTCCCTCCAAATAATAACCTAGAAAAAACTGTTCCAAACTGAGCTCTATTTACGAGGTCATTGGGATCAAAGTTTTTTTTCGGTGTGGTTCCATCTGCTTCCATTCACATGAGTCCAAGTCCACATGCCTGTATTGCATAGATCTGCATTTCTCTACTTTCTGTTTGCATATCAGGGAAAATACAATTTCTATGAGCATCAGGTGTCATATTCACAAACTGGAGTGCAAATTCTGAAATCATTTTGGCGAGATGTTTTCTCAGGACGTATCAGTCTAGATTCGCTTGTTGGATAGTTGGCATGGTGGTGATACCATACGTATGTGCCCATGTATATGCGTTGGTAAGTTCTAATGAATAAGGAGATATAATTTCCCCAGAGATGCCTGGAGCAGGATGTACCTGCCCTGTAGATGGAGGGATTACAACGATTTCCTCGTCTCATCCTCAGCCTCATCCACCACCTCATCAACCTCATCATCCTCAACCTCACCCACCAGGAGTAATAGGTGTAGTTACCGTCACTGTAAAAGTGAAAGAAACGGTATTGCCAGCAACATCAGTAATCATGCAAGTGTAATTTCATGCTAGGGAGATAGCAGAACCACTCGTATAAGGAGATCAATTGATACTGGCAATCACTCCAGGAGAATTATCAGAGAATTGGATCACGACACTATCTCCACTAGGAGAGGCAACTATAGTAAAAGTAGGAGGAATCTTATCAATCCGAGTAATATTGTCCGTAATAGTCAGCGTATTTCGTAGATTGGTTGGTCCGTATGCAAGTCCAGAATTATAAGGTCATGTACCCCAAAGATAAGGGAAATCATAAGCTCAATTTCCTGTAATTGTGTAATTTAAATTCCCATAAATATCTCATCAAGTAATGGCCACCGATACATTACCGCTCGTAAAAAATCCTGTAGCAAATGCAGGAGTATAAATAATGTGAGCAGTGGTATTTGCAATATCTAAAGTGATTTTTGAATTATCAGCAAAAATCAGCCTTCAGGCAATTGCGATGGAAAAGGCAAAAATAAAAATGATAGTTTTAGAAAGATATTTTTGCATGACATTCTTTGTTAATAACTGAAGAAATCTCAATGCTAAATTTTTTCATATAAGACACGATTGCTATTGAGAATCTTGATACTAGTAACAACCTTGTCATTGAAAAGTCCTCTGGTATGATCATAGATCAATCCTTCAGGGACAATCTTGTATTTTTCTTTTAAATTTCATTTCTTGTCTCACAACACCAAAGCGTCATATGCACGTCTCATCTGTTTAGTTCGTAGATTAAATTTCAGATCATACATCTTTTCACCAATTTTCATGGACTTCAAAAAGGTTCATCTCTGGATGGCTTGCTTGATTTGGTCAGATTTTAACTTGAATGTCTGTCCGTTAACTTCTACTCCGTTTTTTAAGTCAGTTACAGCCATATCTAATTGTTGTAACCGTGTTCATACGAATTCCCTTATTTTACCGGCTTCTTCTATATTTGGCAGGTTGCTACCCAAATCCAAAGAATCGTACATAGCCTTGCCGTATTCAATATTTTTTATCCCCCGTTTTTTGACATTATCAAAGGTAAAGAATAATTCTTTAGATCCACGTGCATATACCTCATTCTCTTTTGGAAGTTTTCGATCTCACATTCGATATTCTACAGTACCATCTGGTCTGGTAATCGTAGTAGTTCAATCAAGATTCCTTTGGATGACACTTCCATCATCTTCATGTGTTAATATTTCCTGAGAAGTGTTTGATTGAATGGTTTGTACTGTGTTGGAATAAGAGATTTTATTTTCTTTGATATTGGTATCATCTTTTTTAACGGTTTCAGTGTTCTTTTTTTGGAGAGCATCTTGGATCAATCATCTCAAAGTCAAACCTCCGATAGCACCATCAGCTTTACCATCATCTGTAGAGTCTCTTCATTCAGCAGAATATGAAGATTGTGTTTTATTTGCTTCTCAGTAATTTGCATTTTGGAAATTAAGAAGTGCAATATACAAATCCTTTTGCTCAGGGAGAATTTGAGAAAGGACGGCATTTGTTTTGGTAATATCTAATTTTTTCCCGTTTACTCCTGTATATCATAAATAGGATAACAGCGTTTTTACTCATGCATAAGGATCAGTAATTTTGCTAGTATCAATTTTTTTTCCATCGATAGTCAGTTCTTTTAATTCTTGAATCTTGTTTATGAAATTTTCTTTTGTCATCGCTGTTTTGTTTACCCAGGTGTCAGGTCTGATATTGGTATATCTCGCTTGCTGAAAACTCTCCATGAAATTTTTCTTGGTTTCTTTGAGTTCTGATTCAGTCATCACTGAGCTATTTACCTCTTGCTGTAATGTTTTCAGATCTTTGGTGATAAAATCCTGTATCTCAGTGATATCAAGCTTCTTATTTTGATTAATATCTCATTGTATTTTTTCCTTTTTGGAATTAGCATACAATAAAGATTGACTCAGATCTTCTGATGGTTTTGTGAGTGCAGATATGACCATGGTAGTGTGACAAGAATGTAAAATGTTACACTAAGTATAATCAAAAAAAAAATCCTGTCAAATTTTGAAGTGCTCCTGACAGGATGTGAAAATAGGAATAAAAATCTGATCTAAAATACGATCCGTTGAAAATTTATTTTTCTACAATTCCACGACTTCTCCCAATGATGGAATATGTGTCGTGAATCCTATTTCTTGTAATTTTTTTTCTAATGTCATCTGTGCTTTGCCTTCTCCATGGACGATGAATATCTTTTTTGGAAGTGTTGTAAATCCTTTTGCCCACCTAATTAATTGATTAGCATCTGCATGTCACGAGAAACTATTGATCTTGTGGATATCGCAATTGACAGGAATTTCTAGTCCCATTAGCCTGACTTTTTTTTCTCATTCTAAAATATATCTTCCCAATGTTCACTGTGCTTGATATCAGACAAATAGGAGCGTATTTTTGGGATCAGATAATCCGTGTCTGAGATGATGGGTAATCCTCCCCGCTGTACACATACCATTCCCCGCCATAATAACGCAAGGATCTGCGTAAGCATTTAATTTCATAGAATCATCCACGCTCAGAGAATATTCTAAATATTCGTCATCCAAAGGATGAGCAAATTCTTTCAACGCTTGGTCGTCATAACAATCAGTATGCTTTTTGAAAACTTCTGTCGCTTTGATAGCAAGTGGACTGTCTAGGAATATTTTTTCATGAGGAAATTTCCCAGTATTCACAAGCCTGCTGATGAAGTATAAGAGTTCTTGAGTTCTTTCCACGGCGAAAGTGGGGATCATCAGCTTCCCTCATTTTTGAAAGGTCTCTGTCGCGTATTTCAACAGCAGATCTTCTTTGCTTCCTGCATCTTCATGTATTCTATCTCCATAAGTGGATTCAATCAAAATATAATCTGCTTGTGTAATCAAGGTAGGATCTTTGATAATGGGAACATTCCGTTGTCCTATATCACCAGAAAAAACGATTTTGGTTTGTTTTCCTGCTTCAGTGACAAAGACTTCTAACGAAGCAGATCCTAAAATATGACCAGCATCTTGATATTTCACAGCAATATTTTCGTTGATTGTAATCAGTGTATTATATTCCACAGCTTGGAATAGTGGCATCGTAGCATCTACATCTTCTTGGATAAATAATGGTGTCCTTGCTGATAAATGCTGGCGTTGTCTTCTTCTATTTTCATCTTCGATGTTTCTTTTTTGAATTTCAGCGCTATCTTCCAATAGTATTTCTACTAAATCTCTCGTCGCTGAGGTCGTGTAAATCTTGCCGTTGAATCACGCCTTCTGAAGTTTTGGAATCAGTCCGCAATGATCAATATGTGCATGTGTCAGAAGCATGAAGTCAATTTCTTTGGGATTGAAGAGAAAGGGTTCGTAATTCATCCTCACGATTTCTTTGGGTCACTGATACATCCCACAGTCGATCAGTATTTTGGTATTTTCTACTTCCAGCAAATAACATGATCAGGTGACTACTTTCGCAGCTCCGCAGAATTTGAGTTTCATAACGAGTTTGGTAAAAAATAAAAACTGATTTTATTTCCCGAACCGAATATTTGAAATTTTTATCTAAAAGCTCATCACGATAAATGCCACAGCTGCTGTCGCCATAACTAATCAGCAGATGACTCAGAGAATATTTGCGAGTTTGCTATTGGTGTATTTTCACATAATCTTGCGATTGTTGCAGATATGAAGGATGACGACAATCAAAGGAGGTGCAACTATTCAATAAAGCACAGCAGACCAAATCAGCATCTTGATAGGATCAAATCAGAGGATATTTATCAATGCTCACACAAGGACAGATACAATGATTACCAAGTAAAAACTTCTTCATTTTCTCCAGTTCATATTTATTCCACCAGGTCGGTTTAATGTCTCGGAAACGATGTAAGAGCAAGCTCAGGCTAATACAGAGATAGCGATCATTCAAGTACCGATGACTCAGATTGCGAACAATGCATAGGACCATTCCCCTGCTAAGGGTTTGAGGGCCGATGCGACATCCTGGACTGTAGCGACATTGGTTATGCCATTTTTGAATAGCACTAATCATGCGGTTAAGATAATGAAATACATCGCAAGCTGAGAAAAAAACATCCCGATAAAATTATCCTGTTGCATAAATTTTTCCCTCTTGAACATGCTCCGCATTCTTTTCCCAAGCCCTTTAGCCTCCCTAATTTCTTCTGTCTCCTCTTCCTTCTCAATAGAGGCTTCCCAAAAAAATAGATATGGAGAAATTGTGGTTCATAATATAGCTACTATAATCATTAGAAAATCTTTATTTCGAGTGACATGAGGGATGAAGGTGGATCTAAATATTTCTAATCAGCTATTGCTGTGCACGAGGAATGGAATAATTAGATATAATGCTAAAGTAATCGTCAACCATTTCATGATGGAAGAAAATTTCCTATATGAGAAATAAATGACGCTGAAAAATATAATGATAGCAAATCCAAAGATAAAAATCTGGGAGCCTACCTGAGGGAATACTAAATGAGAAACTGCCCCCATACCCGAAAGGTCGGCTGCGATATTCATGATACATGCAGGGATAGTGAGCAGTGCCACTCCATACATCAACCATGGCGAATAATATTTTTTGATAACCCCTGAGATCCCATGCTTCGTGATCAATCAGATACGCCCGCACATTTCTTGGATAGTAACCATTAAGGGAAACGTCAATAAAGCAGTTCGTAAGGTTTGGAATCCAAACTGGCTTCAAGCCTGCGAATATGTTGCAATCCCAGAAGGATCGTCATCACTCACTCCTGTGACTAATCACGGTCAGATTTTGGATAAGAATTTTTTTAATTTTTTGAATTGTGAAAATGGTTTGAATTTTTTGTTAAACATTATCGCGATTATTTACTAATAAAGGATGATGTATGCATAGCTATTCGTTTATGATTTTCAACTTGGAATATTAGCACCTGTTTCAGCTTGGTTTAAGGTGTATCAATAGTATATTTG
>CAYUVZ010000033.1:0-9464 GCA_964448265.1 uncultured Candidatus Peribacteria bacterium
GTTGTAATGACCGATAATTTTATTGTATTCCTTAATTTCTTTTGGGGAAAGGCAGAAATTGAAATACGAAATATCAAAATATTTTTCTTTAATGGGATATGCTTCTATCATTTTATTGCTTTCTGTATCTTTGATTTGAATAGTCTTATTTTTATCCTTCAAATATTGATATGCTTGTAGATACTCTTCTTTTCTTTCTACTCTTTCAATACTTTTATCTTTTTTTTTCTTCGTAATAGCTTCAAACTGTAATAGATTGTCACAAAATTTTGGTAAATTTATATCTACAATTCTTGAGGCTATTGCAGTGGATTTTTCATCAGTGACATAGTAATTTCTTCTGTTTATATTAAATCATCAAAAATATGTAAAGAATCCCTTAAATATCTCCAGTGCCTTTTGAATTTCTTCTCCTTCTAGTTCATCTTTTGGATACTTTGATTTTATTACCTCCAATATATCTTGACACTCCAACATCGTGCTTCAAGTAGTAATATTAGAACCTTTTTTCCATTTCAGCATGGGGTATTGTTCTTTTAATATATTTCCTCACTCGTCATATGTATCTCTTATAGCAGTTCTTAAAACCTTTTCTCATTTATCATCAACTTTTTCTTTATATTTTTCTAAGTAATGTGAGAAGTCAATCACTTTGGACTTTTGAGATTCAAGACTATTGATGATAAACTCTTCATGAATATCATCAATGAGCGGTTTGAGTCTTTGATATGCATCTTCGATTTTTTGATCTTTTAAGAAGGTATGTAGATCTTCATCATACTCCAAATTTGCTTTCATATTTTCCAAAGTTTTTCCTACTGGTTTCAGCTCAAACCTTAGAGTCTTAGACAACGAATATAAATTCGTAAAATCCTTAAATACAGAATCAGCCATGAAAATATATCAGATGATAAAAATGATACTTACAATTTAAATCTTTTCCGATCGACTTTCTTTTTGATGTTCTCATGTATATACAAGAAAACAGTAAATACAATCTAGATTTTTTCTATCTCCAAAATCCTATCCACCCTAAATATTCTTTCCTCTCCTCTTGTATGGCAAAACCCACTTACGCCGAGAAAATAAACCTCCTCATATCTCATTCTTCCTATTTTGTATGGTTCAAAAATCCTGCGGGACTTAACATCTTGTGATTTTAAATAGGTCATCTGGACGCGTCATTTTTTCTTGATCACTTCTTTGATAAGCTTAACTTTATCGTCCAGAGAAAGCAAAGCTTCGGACTTTTCATATTGAAGGCTCGTCAAAAACCTGACTACCTCATAATCCAGCCTAACATCAGATGATTTGACCGAATGGGTAAGCTGGATTCATTGTAAAGTACGGCAACGACTGAGTGCCACATATGTTTGACCATGAGCGAAGATTCAAGAACTGAGATCTATAATGACTTTATCAAAAGTTTTTCACTGGCTTTTGTGGATAGTAACTGCCCGTGCAAGCGTCAAAGGGATTTGAGAAAATGTACCTACTGTATGAGCATCTAAACGCCTTTTGCTAGGATTGTACTCAAATTGGGAGACTTTTCGATTGTGATGACCAACTTCAACCATATCTCAACCGTAGATTTGAACCAGAATCTCATCTTTTTCAATTTTTTTTATTTTTCCCAAAGTACCATTTACCCAACGACCTTCCAAATCATTAGCGACAAACATCACTTGAGCTCATTGTTTGAGGCAGAGTTTTATATCGGTGGGGAACTGTTTTGGATTAACTGCTCAGGTAATATCAGCGGTATGGGTAGTGACGGGTTTGTTAATTTTCCCCAAATATTCAGTATTTATCGCATCTACTTGGGCATTGGTGCCAGCCAAATAAACCATTCATTCAGATAATTCTATGGATTTGCTCACTCTAGCATTGAGTTTATTCAAATGTTTAAGTTCAAGTGTTTTATTTCTGATAGCATTTAAAATAGAGATAAAATCCTGATCTGATTGACGGTATACTTTCTCGAGTTCAACAAACTCCATATCAAAGGTTTTTTGCATTATCACTTTCGCATCAAAAAAATATGGACCCGAATACTCTTTCTGAAAAAATTCTCTTTCGTATGAGGTGACCACAGGAGGCAACTGATAAAGATCTCCGATCATAATCATCTGAACCCCGCCAAAAGGTTTGGATGAGGATCTAACTATTTTTAAAAATTCATGCATGCAGTCCATCATATCAGCTCTCACCATAGATATTTCATCTATCACTAATGCATCTAATTCCGTAAATTTAGGATCTCATTTTTTGGATTTTGCTTTTTGTTTGACTTGTCTCACTGTCACTGTAGGTGAAAATCAGAAAAATGAGTGAATCGTGGCTCATCAGATATTTAATGCAGCAACTCATGTGGGCGCTAAAATCGCTATATTTTTTTCAGTAGTTTGAAGAAAGTGCATAAGTAATGTAGATTTTCCAGTCCCTGCTTTTCAGGTCAAGAAGATGTTTTTACCAGTATTCTCCATACTTTCCAAAGCTTTTTCTGCTATGGAATCAAATGTTAATGTCGTCATACTTACAAAAAAATTTAAAGCTGATTGAAACATACGAATCCATTTTTGGATGTCAATTCATTTTTTGACATATAACGATTACAAAAAAACAGGCCTTCCGTGATTGGAAAGTCTGTTTCTTTGTTGTATGTAGTTCTTTGTTTATAGTTTATAAAATCCTCCGTCCCGGTGAATTACTAATTATCTTTCTGGTTTGAGGATAACAAACCCACCCCAACCCCCTCCCTTGTCCAGCTTCGCTGGATTCCCTATGGTCTCAAGGAGGGGCAGCTATTTTAGCTTTAAGAAAGAGGAGGACAACATTCTTAATCCTACTTAATTCTACACATCCAATTGGATGCCAGGGCCCATAGTTGGAGCGATGACAGCTTTCTTGATGAGTTTAGCTTTGACTCCAGCAGGTTTGTGTTCTTCCAAAGCATTGAGAAATGCTTGAATATTTTCTACCAATTTATCTGGAGAGAAAGACATTTTACCTACGATGGCGTGGATATTTCCTGTCTTATCAAGTTTGAATTCCATCTTTCCTTTTTTGAATTCTTCTACAGCTTGTACAATATTGGTCACTACTGTTCCTGCTTTGGGAGAAGGCATTAGACCTTTGGGTCATAATTGTTTGGCAACACTCGCCAAGTCTCTAATGTGGTCTGCAGTCGTAATCAATACATCAAAATCAAATTTTCCGTCTTTGATGTCTTTCAAAAGACTCTCTGTCCCTGCTATATCAGCTCATGCTTTCTTAGCTTCAGCTGCCTTGTCTTCACCGATATATACGGCAATTCTTTTGCTTTTGCCTGTACCATGGGGAAGGATAGTCGTAGCTCTGATCATCTGATCATTGTACTTTGGGTCTGCAAATGTTTTGACAGCGATTTCTACGCTTCAGTCAAATTTGGTGTAACTCAATTTTTGGAGTAACTGTACTGCGTCGCTGATAGTATACCTTTTGTTGGTATCGATAAGCTTAGCAGCTTCATTGTACTTTTTTCCGTGTGCTCACATGATAATAGATAATAAATGATAAAATCGGTAATAACGTCCGCCAAGGTGGACTCCCGAACAATGAATATTAAGTTATTTGTCATCCTGAACGAAGTGAAGGATATAACTGAATAGAATAAATACCATATTATGCTATATAGTTATACTCTTCGCTCCGCTCAGAGTGACATGGTAAAATTATTATTCCACGTCGATTCACATGTTTTTGGCGGTGCCGGCTATAGATTTGATCATAGCGGACATGTCGTCAGTATTCATATCTCATTTTTTGAGAAGTGCAATTTCTTCGAGATCTTTCTTGGAAATCTTTCAGATTTTTGTCTTGTTTGGTTCTCCAGAACCTTTGGGTTGGTGTAATTTCCAAAGAATTAAATTTGATGTCACGGGGCTACCGATCTTGAGATCAAAGGATCTATCTGCGTAGATAGTAAGTGTAGCTTTGATTTTGACGTCTGCACCGTTGAATTGTTTCATCAAATCCATCGTTTTTTCGTTGAATTCTTTGATAAATTGTCCGATGTTTACTCCGTTGGCTCCAAGCATAGGTCCAAGTGGAGGTGCTGGTTGTGCTTTCCCAGCTGGTATCTCGAGATTGAGAATGTTTTGAATTTTGCCTGCCATAGTAAAAAGATTAGTAAGTAAATAAAGATTTGAGGTATGCTTTGGACTTGTGATATAATGCATAATCCATGTGTAGAAGCCACACTTCATTATGTATATATAGCAAGAAGCTTACTTTCTTGTTTTGGTATTGAGGGAGATTGAGGAAGATAACTTTGTCCCCGAATAACTTATTTTTGGTCATATCTTGTTCTGTTACTATCTCGAAGGTGGTTCATTTGAGTGTCCTCATGATACTTTTGAAATCGTAGGAAGGAACTCCTAGATTGATGAAGAATGTTCATGAAGTATCAACTAGTGCGTATTGGTATTTGATTCATAGTTTTTCGATAATTTCGATAGGGCCGTAATAGATACTTGTCCCTGAAAGCATATGAATTCATGTGCTGGCTTGGACGGTGATTGTATTTCAAGTATTGGGAGATGATAGTGTCGTTCATGTTTTGAACATATTGCTCAGTCGAGAGCCACTTGTATTAGATGGTTGGGAGCTGGCAATTGAAGACTGTGAATCTCAGGTATTGGTTCATGTATTGGCTGAAGCGATGATATCACTGATGGTCAATTCATCTCAGCTACTAGTGGTAATATGTATGCCTGTTCATCATCTATTGGATGCAATAAGATTTTTTAGATTTGCTCACTGTACCTGATACCAAACAATGTAGACTATCAGCAATGATAGGCATAATAAGGACATAGATAATCTTATAATTTTGTTTTCTTTCGAGTGCATTCTTTTGGAATGTTGATAAAGTTGGAATTGACAGGCTTTTTAGCTCATTAGCTCTATCTTGTCTAAATCGATAACTACAGGAGTCAGTCTTCATAGCATCTCGATATTTACGATTGCAGTTCATTTGTCAGAATCTATGCTTCTCAGTCATCACTTCATACCTTTGAAGTCTCCTGTCTTGAGGAGAACTAAATCTCATTCTTTGAATGGTATCTTGAGTTGTGATCTTTCTTGTGACTTTTGGATCTGATCCAACATCTTTGCATATTCGTCGTCAGTCAAAGGAATAGGACGAGTTTCTGCCCCGACGATCAATCTCACTCCGGGAGTGTTCCTAATGACATACCAGATCTTGTCGTTCATCTTGGATTTGACAAATACTATCCTGGATATAATTTTCTTTGTTTGATAATTTTTTCTCATTTTTTTAGTGAAGATTCATTGACCATAGGAGACATATAGTCCTCTACTGTAGATTCTAATTCTTGTTTTTTCATCCTTTCTCTGAGGTTTTCTATAACTAATTCTTCTTGTCCAGAGACGACGCTGAGCACATACCACTTGAATGAATTGTCCTCGATTTGTCTTTTGATCTCTCAGGTATTTACTTCAGATTTTTGCATGAAATGGCTGTTAAAGTGTTAAAATGAGTTTTAATTTATTGTCACTCTGAACGGAACGAAGTGTAGTGAAGAGTATAACTGATATTAGTTATATCCTTCGCTTTGCTCAGGATGACATTCTTAGTATGCTATTTATTTCATAATGCCATAGAACCGGTTGTAAAGTCATGAAAATATTGTGTCTGCTGCTACGAAATATACGCCAGCGATGATAATCGCTACGAAGATAGCAATCGTGATATTGATAAAATCTTTCCTTGTTGGACGTTTGAGTTTTTTGACAGTATCTAGGCTGTCATAGATAAATTTCATCATTTGTGTATTTTTTGACAATAAAAAAATTTTGACACAACTATAGTAATTAATCTGACCGGGTTTTCAAGTCAAAATGAGCTGAATATTAGGCTACAGCACAAAGGTATCTGGTAAGGATATTTGCCTTGGATCAGAGGCGTTGGGGATTGGAATAGGCGACTATTTCTGGCTTCTTGTTGCCATTTTTGGCAATTTGATGAAAAATCTTCATCAGCGGATGTCCATTGACGGTAGGTTTTTTCATAGTATCGGAAATCAGTTTTTGATCATTTATTTTTTCGTTTTTTTTATCGGTTGACAGGTTAAAATTGTGAAGAAAAACAATATTGTATGCTGATCTATTTTTTTGTACCCATTGCGTGAATGTGGTTATCTTGGTTGCATTGATCTTGTCGCCTATCCCGATGTGGATAATTGTCTCAGTTTGAGAGATGACTTTGATGAATGGAAGTTGAAGTTGGACTTTATCTAAGGTTGTCTGATTTGGCTTTTCGATTACTTTCCCTTTGATCTTGCTAGCAATCTGTTTCAAAATTGGAGGAGTATTTTCCCGTTGAAATCCCAAGAAAGAATCTAATGGTGCTCCGTTTACCAAAATATTTTGAGCATCTTCATCCTGACTAGAAATGATGATCATCTTTTTTTTGGCATCATCGAGCAAGAGATATCCCGCTGCTTGGAGGATCCCTGTATAAAAATATGGCCCATAAGGGACCATCGCGATATGGTAGTTCTTGTCTGCGAGATTTTGAATCTCTGGAATCAGTTGAGCAACTCCTACGGCATAGCCTGCGACTTGCTCTAATACTATTTCTGGGCTGATATACATGGGGGGAATGATGAAATGTAAATTTTGGTGCAAGGGTAAGAAAGGTGCAAGGGTTGAAAAGAATTTTATTGATAAGACTTTGCTCCTTTCTAACCTTTCAAAACTTTGCACCCCTCTTTTTTAATTCTTCTTAGTTAGGCTTTTCATAATCTGGAGGACAAATCTGTCAGCGAGTCTGTAGCGTTTCTGCCACTCCTCTAGCGACATAAATACGACAGAGACCGTTTCGATAAAGTAATCTCTAAAGATATTATTGATATTTTCTTTGATAAGATCAGTTTGTGGTTTTTCACAATTTTTGTAAATAACAACAAGGTCCATTTCCAAGTCCGTCCCAAATCTTTTGCCGAAGTAATATTGATCAATCATGACTTCATAGGTTTTGAAAAGGGTTATCAGGTCGTTTTTGAGTCCAAAAAAGAAGATGCTTTTGATCGTGTCATGAAATTCAGGTTTGATCGTAATTGCCCGTCCTTGCCCGTCTTTGTTTACATCTATCACTTTGGCTTCATTGAGGGAATCTACTTGCTTTTTGATGGCTGGGAATGTCCGAGATAATTCACTTTCCAATGCTCTCATAGAAATCCCCTGTCTTTTGAAGAGAAGATATTTGAGGATATCGACTTTGGTCTTGCTTCCAAAGAGCTTTTCTAGATTCATAATTGATATGAATGGGGTAAAATGATTTTTTAATGCTAACTATATGTTAGCAATCTTCTTTACAAATACAAGAAAAAAAGAACTCTTTTGGAGTCTTTTTCTCTCTTTTTTTGTTGTGTTGGGAAAATTAATTATGTTTATTTGCGTTGTAGATCCAGAGTGCGACGAATTCTTTGGATTCTTTTCACATGAAATCAGTAGTTTTGCAATGAAAATCATTGAAGGGGCTTATTCATTTCCCTATGAGTGTTTTCCAATCAATTCCAAAGTTTTCTGCATGAAATCATGGATCTAGCTCAGCTAAATCGATGCTGGAATCCATATATTCTAAGTGATTGACTATGTATTGGTAAAGAGCTGCCTTCTCTTCTTCTGATTTCCCTTTGATGCTTTCAGCATATGTGGTCTTGATTGCATCTCGGAATGCTTGCGCTTCTTGTGGAGAAAGTTTGGAAAGTTTTGATGTCTTATTTTTTCGCCATATTTTTTGGAAGGTTTTGAGAAGAGAAAAATTTTGTTCTTTATCTAGATCTAAATTGATGGTTCATATAAATCTATCTGAAAATTCTTGTTGAATTTCTTTCCACTGTACGCCTTGTGTTTTTTCTGAGATGAGCTTGTTGATGATTTTATTTAATTTTCTGGTTCCCATCTTGGGCAAGATTTCCACTTTCGTAGTATGATTTGCAACAATGATGTCGGTTGCTGTATTGCTATTTCCCATATCTATTTTTTTGTCTGAAGAGACATCCTTTCTCTCGATATTGAATTCTTTGAATTTGAGAAGGAGTGAGGTTCTGTTTTCTAGTTGTGTATTCCCGCTTTCATTGATCTCTTGGATAGCTTTGATGAGCTGTTTGTAATTAGTTTTTTTATCTTTGATATAGTCTGTGGTGGATTGAATATATCCAGTTTCAAAGCCGGTGAAGTATTTATTTAAAATCGTAGGAATATCAGACTCATTCACAGTGTTTTGAGCTTTCTTGAGTGAATCAAGCTTCTTGATCGCGTTGAGTGAATCGAGTAATCTTTTTCTGTTGTTCAATTCTTCGAGAGCTATAACCTTTTTCAATGAATCAATCCTTTTGATTTCTTTCTCATTCGCTAGTCTTTTGAGTTCGATTTGAGATAAGGAATCTGCTGTGTTCTGATCGGTGTTTGTGAAATTGTGATTCAGATTTGCTGTCTTGTTTGTCCTTTTGATGATGGTGTCTGAATGATTGATGTTTTCGTTTTTATTGATATTTTTATCCTTGTCGATGTTTGTGTTTTGTGTGCTGTCTAAATTATTTATCGCGAGTTGAGTATAATAAAATGTTTCTGGTCCAGCGATACCATCTCTTTTGATATCTAAACTATTTTGCAATTCCATAATAGCAGCAAAATATGCGTCGTTGCAGGTCCAGTTTTTTTTGTCGAAATTTCTTGGTTGTCATGAAGCATCTTTGCCAAATCATAATTTTTCTAAACAGAAAATCATATCATAGATTACTTGCTGCTTCCCAAAAAGCGTAAATCCATCGTATGTAGAATCAGTAGCAATATTTAGTGATAACACATCATACATAGGACTGGCATCTACTAACTGTTTTCCTTGACCGTCTTTTTTATCGAGATATCCTTTGGCATGTCCTGTAGCATACATGAAGGTGAATTTAGATCGAAGCTGTCTTTCTTGCTCAGTGGTTTTGACATTGGATTCGATATTTTTTTTGATGTTTGTAGGAGTCTTTGCAATACTATCTTTGGCTGTTTTTTGGATATTTTTCACATTGTCAGCGTTGGCTTCAAAGTCGTAAATAGTCGGTTTTCAACTAGGATTGGCATTCGGTATATTAAGAGCTGAATAGCTGCTATTTTTGGAAGATGATTTGCTCTGCATCTCGGGAGCTCAGGCAGTAGTACTAAGTATCAATATCCCTGCGATGGTAGTTACGATAGGTTTGGCATATTTTCTTGTCTTTGCAACAGGAAGATCTTCTTGTGTCTCATCACAAGCTTTATAATTTTCTAAATCTTCAAACATATCCATCGGTATGATGTCTAAAATGTAAAAAATTATTTCTTAGTAGTTTTCTTGTTTTTTCCATTATCCATATATTTGTTGATATATTCCTGAGTATTGGCTTGTGTGGGTAATATAT
>CAYUVZ010000034.1:0-9440 GCA_964448265.1 uncultured Candidatus Peribacteria bacterium
ACTTAGCGAAATCCACTACTGGAGCGACTTCAGCCCCTGTATTCGCCTCAAATTGCTGAGCCTTTTCAAATCCAAATAAAGATGCAATGATATTTATAGGAAATGAACGAACCATAATGTTGTAAGTATTGACCGTGTCATTAAAATTTTTCCTTTCTACTGAAATTCTATTTTCTGTCCCTTCCAATTGAACTGTAAGATCACGGAACGCTTGGATAGATTGAAGTGTAGGATAATTTTCACTGATGGCAAGTAACCTTGTCAGAGCTGAAGAAACTTCTCCTTGAGATTTCTGATAGTCAGCCATAGCTTTGGCATCCTTGATATCGATATTGGTCTGTGTAGCAGCAACTCTCGCCTGTGTCACTGCAATCAATACTCCACTCTCCTGTGCGGCAGCACCTTGGACAGTATTTACTAGATTTGGAATCAGATCCAATCTTCTTTGGTAGACATTTTCCACCTGCGACCGGGCAGTTTTGACTGATTCGTTCGTAGTCACTAAGCCATTATATTTCCACATGCCGAATAAAAAGATCACTACAACGATAGCTAAGACGATAAGTCGTGTTTTTTTCATTAAAAATATTTTAAAAGATAAAATGAGATACTTTGTTATAAAAAATTAAGAGGTAATCTTGCACATCCTGCAACAACGAGGAAACTTCACTATGGGAAATCCTTCCATCCAAAAGATAATAAAAATACTGACTATTGCAAGACCAAGCGATATCAAACAACGAAAGGAGTTCTTTATGATCTTTGGGGATTGCTAAGTTCGGATTTTTGAGAAATAATCATCCTTCTCGGACAATCTCCATACGAGGGACTAGAGTTTTCAAAAAATCTTTGAGAGAATGCACGGACAACAACTCCTCTCTCAATTGAACAATCTTGTTGCGGATATCCAAAAGCAACGCCGACTGAATATCAGATTTTTCAAATTGAATCTGTTTCAAGATATCTTCTCATAAATACAGATCGGAATGATTTCTGATATGCAAAAGTTTGAGACAAAATATAGACAATCATTTCTCTATGTCATCTTGTGTCAATATCATAAACTTTTCGCTTCTAAAGAGATCTCTATAACTATCCAAAGAAACGAAATCCATATCATGAGTAATAAATACTGGCAAGGTATCCTCACCTTTATGATAAAGATAGACAGCCATCAGACCATCTCTCAAAATCTCTATAATATCCTGCAAAGTTCTCGTCTTCATACTGGATGTTGAAATGTAAATCTTGGTGCAAAATTACTTTGTAGGGGCGATTATCAATCGCCTTATTTGTATTTGGATTTATATAGGCGGATACTATCCGCCCCTACGATCTTTTAATCCTTTACGTTCGTTAATCTCAGGCTCCTCCTCCACCAGAGAATCAGCCACCTCATGAGAATCATCCGCCTCAGCCAAATCCCCCACCACCAAAACCTCATCCACCAAACCCGCGACCTAATCAAAGGAATCCTGCGAATCCAAGCAATATCCCCACAATCAAAGACAGCATAATAAGTCCAAACAAGAAGAACGAAGCGATAAAAAGGACAAGCACCACAACCGATGAAACAATGGTTCATATTTTAGACTTCTTTTTAATTTTATTTCTCTTGAGTACAGACCTCAAAGCTAATCATAAAATGATACCTGCGAAGAAAAGTCCATTATTCCAATCAGTATTTCAAGCCGTCGAAGCAGTTGATGTATATCCTATGGGAATTTCACCACTGATGATCGAAGCACTTCTTTCGTAAAATATTTTCACCGCATTGTAAAAATCGCCACTATTGACCAAAGGACGAATATCTTGCTCGATAACACGACTCGCCATAGCATCAGGATACACTCATTCCAAGCCATATCACACAATAATTCTGATTTTTTTCTCTTCAGTAGAAATCAGGAGCAAAAGTCCATTATTAATATTTTTCTGGCCTATTTCATTATCGGTAAAAACTTTCATTCCAATAGTAAACAAATCTCATCCGAACCTATTTGGGAATAGAACCGTAACAAGCTGATTAGTTGTCTGCGTTTCATATTGCTTCGCAAGAGTATTTAAACTATTCAACTGTTCAGCAGAAAATACCTGACCAAAATCAGTGACATATTGAGTAAGCTTGGGCAATTGCGAAGGATTAATCTGGTCCTGCGCCCGCGTAAAGCCCACTAACGAGGTAATTATAATCGCTAACGAAAGAATCTTTTTCATAAAAACAATAATTGAATAAAGATTGATGGTGCAAATTTGTAGGGGCGATTATCAATCGCCTTATTTGTATTTGGATTTATATAGGCGGATACTATCCGCCCCTACGCTCTTTTAATCCTTTATCCCTCATATTAGTATGTTCCATCCGAAGGCTTATTTTTCAAATCGGTAAATTTCATAATCTCTTTTTCAAAATATAATTCCGTCTCGCCCACGGGACCATTTCTATTTTTTCTAACACAAATATCAGTCAGACCCTTTTTATCAGTATCAGGATCATAATAATCTTCTCTATGCAGCATAATTACTCCATCAGCATCCTGCTCTATGGCACCTGATTCCCTCAAATCCGAAAGCTGAGGTTTTTTATCCACTCTCTTCTCTACTTCACGAGAAAGCTGTGACAATGCCATAATAGGCAACTCTAGTTCTCTAGCGAGCTCTTTCAAGCCCCTGGAAATCTCAGAAATTTCTTGCACTCTATTTCACGAATATCATGAATTCGATCCGCTCATCAACTGAAGATAATCGATGATGACTAAATCAAGCGTTCATTTCTCTATCTTTAATCTTCTGATTTTGGATTTTAATTCTGGGATAGTCGTCGAACCTTTGTCATCGATAAAAACATTCGTTTCAGAAAGCACTTCCATCGCTTCCCCCATGACAGTAAAATCTTCTGTATCCAGCATTCCTTTGGTAATCTTGTACATCGGGATCCCTGAAACCATAGATAATATCCTATCTGCAATCTGATCAGAGCTCATTTCTAGAGAAAACATGGCCACACTTTTTTTCTGATCCACTGCCATATTTTTGAGAATATTTAGTGCAAAGGCGGTCTTTCCCATACTTGGACGGGCTGCTAAAATAAGCAGTTCTGCAGGCTTAAATCATCCTAGCAAATCATCCAATCCACGATATCAGGAATAGACTTTTCTGAGATGAGCCTTTTCGGGATGATCTACGATATCCATATATTCCTCTACTCTCTTATTCAAGATTTCGCTGATGGAATGGACCTTCTCAGAGATATTATTTTGAGTTAGGTCAAAAACTCTCTTTTCAATCGTCTCCAAGATATTCATCGTATCTTTTTGTTCATACACATCACCGATGATTTTCTGCGAGGTCCTCAAAATATTTCTCAAAACTGACTTTTCTTTGACGATTTTGACGTATTCAGGACAAGAAGAAGTACTCAAGAGATTACTAGAAAGCTCATAGAGGTAATCATTGCCTCCTACCACATCCAAGACTTTGTCTTTACCTAGCTGATCTGCAACAGTCACAACATCTATCGTCTTACGCCCGATCCAAAGTGTTTTGATCGCTTGATAGATATACTGATGTTCTCTTTGGTAAAAATCTTCAGGTACTAGAGCTACCCCATCATAGTAATACATCATTTCATTGTCCATCAACGCACCACACAAGACACCCTTTTCGGCATCGACATTGTGAGGCGGTAATTTGATATCTTCTAAATTGACCATGGGTAAACTTTAAAAAAATAAATCTGACCATTGTTTATGTATTCAGATTTTCATTGCAAGAGAAAATGAAAGAAAATAAAGGTAAGAAGCCACTTTTTCTGACAAATTTCTGACAAAGTTTCTGACATTGATTAGACACTAATTATTCGTCACATTATGATATCTTTCTATAATCGCATTATTCCTCACGAAAACCACATCCAAGACAATTTCTTTTTTCGTAGTATGCCCCCACAAATAATAGTTGATCGTACGCTGGATGAGAGCAATTTTTTTCTTCGACACATATTCATACAAATCATCGACGTGATCGACAGTTTTGACCTCGACAAATACCAAAGTCTGAGCGTTTTGCGCGATAATATCGATTTCTCCATCAGATTTTTTGTATTTTCTCTCTAAGATGGTATATCAGCGATGTTGGTAGTCTTGAGCCACCAGTTCCTCTCAGGCATCACCTACTTCCTTGTTGTACCTCCCGCTCATGTCCAATTACAAAAAAAATAAACATACAATTTATCCTAAAAGAATTGTAGCAGTTTATTTTTCTGTTTCAAGAGGAAAAATTGATTATTATCGATTTTATTTAAAAAATTGATTATTATCGATTTTCTTTAGAAAGTTGACAAAAATGACAGTTTCCCGTATAATTATAGGTGAATATTGTCTTTATACCCAATACTCACTATTTTATACTTTATTACAGGCATGGCAGAACAAATATTCACCTCCCTAGCCATCGTGATCTGAGTAGTTTTGGTAACCTTGTATCTGATGAAGGTACTGAAACAACCTATGATTATCTGATATATTATTGCGGGTACTTTGATTAGTATCTTCATTCCTCAGTTGCTTCATGCAAACACCGCTTTTCAATCATTTGGAAATATAGGAATCAGCTTCTTGCTCTTTATGGTGGGAATGGAATTAAACCCCCTCATCATCAAAGATATGTGAAAGACCTCATTAATCGCAGGGACCTCTCAAGTCCTGATTACCTGAGCTCTATGATTTCTCATTGCATCATGTTTAGGATTTGGACATATGACTGCCCTGTACTTAGGTATCGGATTCGCCTTTAGTAGTACGATCGTCGTGTTAAAACTTCTCTCAGATAGAGAAGAGATAGAAAGTAATTCCTGAAGACTCAGTATCGGGATTTTGATCATCCAAGATATTATCGTCATGCTTCTGATTTTGGGTATGGGGACATTTCAAAATATCCATCAGACCGCATCATGGGGCATCATCGTTATTGTCATCCTCAAAATGCTTGGTCTAGCGGCAGCACTTATCCTCATAAGCAAATATATCATTCCCAAAATAACAAAAAAAATTGCTGAATCTCAAGAATATTTATTCCTGTTTTCTATCGGGCGATGTTTCCTTTTGGGTGCGGTATTTTACCGACTATGATTTGGTATAGAGATAGGGACATTAGTTGCAGGAGCGACATTGGCCAATTCTGCATATAGATTTGAAATCACCAGCAGGATCAAACCTCTGAGAGATTTTTTCATCGTGATCTTTTTCGTGATGTTGGGATCCCAAGTAAATTTTTCACATCAGATTCATTTCTTACCACAAATCCTCATATTCAGTGCATTTGTCCTCATCTGAAAACCGATCATCACGATGATTATCCTATGACTCATGGGACACACGAGAAAAAATAACTTCCTCACAGGGATCTCCCTGGGACAGATCAGTGAGTTCTCATTTCTCCTGGTGGCTATGGGGATCCAATCATGATGTATCAAAGATCCCACCCTCATTTCACTCATCACCCTCATCGGATTGATAACTATTGCAGGATCAAGTTACTTCATTACCTATGGAGAGAAGCTTTATTATCTAATCAAACCATTGCTAAGAATCCTCCCCGGGATATGGCAAAAAGAATACAGAAAAATCAATGAACAAGAATATGAAATCGTCCTTTTCGGCTACGGAAGATTTGGAAGTAATCTGTATACTTTACTCCAAAAAAAACATCCCAAAATTCTCGTGATCGACGAACATCCTGGAATTATATCTCATCTTCAACAGAATAAAATCCCTTGTATCTACGGGGATATCGGAGATATCGATTTCTTAGAAGAATTGAATGTTAAAAATTCAAAAATGCTGATTAGCACGGTCAAAGGATTTGATGAAAATATGATTTTGCTCAAGACTATGAAAAAAATAAATCCAACGGTGATTATAATTTTGGTTTCTAACCATATCCACGAAGCATTGAAATTGTACGAACAAGGTGCTGATTACGTCATTTTACCACATTATATTGGTATCGATCATACCTCCTTGATGTTGGAAGAATACGGCTTCGACATTGATAAATTTATGCAAAACAAAAAATCGCAAATCAACGACCTCTCAAATAGACATCAGGATTTGATGATTGAGATGTTACAGAAATAATTTTTCATCATTCCAAGCGATTAATTTGTCATTCTGAGCCTTCGCGAAGAATATAACTAATTACAAGGTTATACTCTTCCCCCGAAATTCGTCGGGGTCAGAGTGACATTTTCTTTAATTATCAGTCGTTAGATTTGCATTTTTCCTAGAAATTACTATATTCAGCCACACTGGCACCTTGACAGAGTGGTCTATTGTACAGGTCTGCAAAACCTCGGTTCGTGGGTTCAAATCCCACAGGTGCCTAATATTATTTCAGGTCTGCATACCACGGAGGACTCCGTGGCGAATCCCACAGGTGCCTGAATTAAATTCTATTGAACATATTTTTTTAGTTCAATAATTCCATCACCATATGTTTAATCATTTACACGGACATAGCACTTTTTCTTTCTTAGAAGCCATTGGTAAACCTTTAGCCATTATTAACAAAGCAAAAGAGTTGGAGATGGCATCGATTGCTATCACAGATTACAATGGGATGTACGGGATTATCAAATTTTATCAGCAAGCCAATGACGCCGGCATCAAACCCCTTATCGGGATCGAAACAGGTTTTGTCATGGATATCAATTCCAACATTGTCGAAAGTCAGATTTGAAATATTGTTGTACTCGCCACAAATAAACAAGCCTACCAAAATCTGATGGAGCTCACTTCATTTGCAAACAAAGAAGGCTTAGCCATGAAACCGAAGATAGACCTTGCAGCTTTACAAAAATTTGGCGAAGGGATGATCTGTTTTTTTTGATGAACTGATTCCCGACTAGGAAAGATGATTTCCTTGGACGAAAAAGAATCTAAAATCATAGAAATCATAGGGATGATTCAGAATGCGGTAGGCAAAGATCATGTCTTCCTAGAAATTATCGCCCAAGAATACAAATACTTCCCTGAGCTCAAAAAAGTGAATGAATTTGTCACTCAAATAGCCGACAAAGAACATATCCCTTGCATCATCGGAAATAATTTTTTCTATCCCGACAAGACGGACAAACAGGCTTGGGAAGTTGCTCTTTCTATCAAAGATGGGACAAAAATATATGACGAGAACAGAAGGAAACCCAAATGAGCCTACCATATTATGACCGAAGATGAGATTAGAAATATCTGTAAAAAAAATGGAATGGATGACACATTTATCACCACCTGTATTGAACAAAACAATAAAATTGCTGACTCAATTGACGTCCAGATTGATCTTCATCAGTCGCTTTTCCCAGCCTACGAAACACCTGACGATATCAGAGAAATGTATGAAGAACACATGAAGAAGAATTAACAATTAATAATGAATAATGAACAACGAGTGAGTCTTAATGATGTTAATCATTTTATTTCATCACCTCTTTACAATGTTTGATACTAAACAAGCCCTATCAAATTTCGAAAAATTAGATCATCAACAAAAGGTCAACAAACTGATCTGAGTAACCCAAAAACTCAAAAATATCCCATCATTTCAGGACATCCACGAGTATCTGACACTAGCCAAAGATCCTATCATTGACGAAGTACTTGTAGGATATTACGGTATCATCCTATGAATGATTACTACCATGCAAGCTGACAAATTAGCAGACGCCCAAGCCACTAGCGATGAAACAAAAAAAATATCCGCCTCCGCAAAACAAGCTCAAGAACAAGATATCTTGGAAGCAGAAAAGATGATAGAAAAAATAGAATAATTCATTTTTTGATCTTCTAATTCATTTCAAACAAAAAATCTCAGAAACAAAAAGATAATAACCAACTTTTATATTTTTTTAAAAACGATGGAAACTATTCGCACAGAGAACATTGTAGCAAGCTATTTTTCTACTCATCCAGAGACGACAGCAACAACCAGAGAGATATTTAGGTTTAGAGAAGACTTAAGAATGGTTTTTGAAAAAATGGAAGTGACTGTTTATTTGGAGTTTACAAATGCCTCATTGATAAATGTATTAAACGATTACCCCACCATATTCGAATGAGATACTAAACAAATACACTGCAAAGATAAAACAAGATTGGAACAATACGCAAAAGATCTCTTAAATGTAAGAATACCCGATAAAATAAGGGAACAATATAAGGAAGCGATTAAACAAGTCTTAAATATAGAAAAAGGCCTGAGCATAGGGGAAAAATTCCTAGGAGACCTTAATTACAACTAACATTATCAATAAAAAAAACCACCTACGAAAAGGTAAGCAGTTTTTTTTAGGGAAGATAGTGAAGACACGAAAGGTTATAGGATAGAGAGACTAAGAACTCTGTGATTGCTCACAAAGAAACAAAAGAGATTCCAAGAACCATAACCGATATGAGATACGAGAGCATGCACGAGGCACACCATTGTAAAACATACTCATGTACAAGACCATCTTCCTACAGATAAGTATACTCAGATTTTTTTATTTGTCAAATTTCAAGATAACGATTTCTGAAAATAAGAAACAGATGATTTCAGATGATTCTAAATAACGAAAAAACCGCTAGGGAGAGCGGAGTTTTTAGGATAGGAAGATGACAAGAGCATAAACTGCTGCAGTATATAAAAGAACCGAATCCATATAAGATAAATCCTATATAAAATACAAATACTCCCTGCTTATAAATAAGCGATACCACAACGGACAAACCACACATAAGGTACACACAAGACGGTGCACAACAGTTTTTGCCGATAAGACATAATAGATTACCAAGAAGCGATATAAAGTTGAATGTCACTGAAGGGAATAATCACAATTTTGTTTTTATTTTTGGTGACCCTTATATTGCCGAGCTTGTATAACCGTAGCATTACATCGCACGGAGACTGTTAGGTAGAATATCATTTATGTACAAGACCATCTTCCTACAGATAAGTATATCCAGAATCCTTTTTTTTGCAAATTTTGGAGATGGTTATCAGCGAGGTTATCAAGTATTGCAAAACACGGCCTTTTTTATATAGTAATCGCAATTACTCAACATTTAGCACTTAACACTTAGCACTTATGTGATTCAACCTAGATACCATCGTCGCCCGAGCCAAAAGAAGAGGGTTTGCCTACCCAGGATCGGATATTTATGGAGGTTTAGCCAATGCTCGAGACCTCGGACCCTACGGGACAGAGCTCAAAAGAAACATAGAAAACTGCCGATGGAAATATTTTGTCCAATCCAGAGAAGATATTATCTGACTTGATTCACAGATTCTGATGAATTCGAAGGTACGAGAAGCGTCTGGTCACATCTGATGATTTTCGGATCCATTAATAGATTGTAAAAAATGTAAAAGCAGATATAGAGCGGATCAGTTAATAGAAAAAT
>CAYUVZ010000035.1:0-9424 GCA_964448265.1 uncultured Candidatus Peribacteria bacterium
ATATAGCACTAACAACTATTTGAGGAGATCTTGGATATGTTGGAAGTTTTTGAGTTGGTGGATTGACGGTTAGCGGTATACAATATACAGCAACACAGGCCAAATACATCCAAGCAAAAAGTGATCAAAATACTGCTTTGGCAGCATTAAACAACACAAGTAACAATCCCTGTACCTTTACTTTTGGACCTTTGGTGACTGATCTTGCTGCCGATATTACTCATGATGTACTTCTTGCACCAGGTGTTTATGAACCAGGCGTATATTGTACTATCGGTGCTGCAACTACTGCAGCGGTTACATTGAGTGGTAATGGAACATATATTTTCAGAATTGCTGGTGCACTTGATATGGTAGCTACTACAAGTGTTACTTTAACCAATGGTGCATCAGCCTGTGATGTATTTTGGACTCCTACTTCAGCTACAACACTTGGCGCTAATTCTAATTTCGTAGGAACTATTATTGGTGGCCCTGGTATTACTGTTGGTAACAATGTAACATGGATAGGAAGAGCATTAGCATCTGATTATACTATTACAACCGATACCGATACTATTACGGTACCGACATGATGTTCATCTCCTTCTTCTTCACTAGCTACTCTTTATGTTGTTAAGACTGTTGTTGGTGGCCCATTAGGCGCTTCTGGCTTTATCTTGACCGTAAGTTCTGGTGGAGCTTTCTACGCGAGTGGGGCTTGATCTGCTGGGACTTCTTATACGGGACTTTCTGCAGGTGCTTATACAGTAGATGAGCCAGCAAACGCTTCTTATACAAAAAGTTATTCTGATGATTGTAGTTCTACTGGTAGTGTTCTTCTCTCTGCCGGTGATGTTTTGACTTGTACGATTACTAATACTTATATTCCTGCTACTCTTCATGTCATTAAGACTGTTGTTGGTGGCACAGCAGTTCCTTCTAACTTTATTCTGACCGTAAATTCTGGTGGAGTTTTCTACGCAAGTGGAGTTGGATCTACGGGGACTTCTTATACGGGACTTTCTATAGGTGCTTATACAGTAGATGAACTATCAAACACTTCTTATACAAAAACTTTCTCCGGTGCTTGTAATTGAAATAGTGGAGTAACACTTGTTACAGGAGATGACTTAACTTGTGAGATTATCAATACCTATATAGTACCACCTACACCATCAGGGAACGGTTGATGAAGTAGTCTACAAAAAGATACTTGCTTAAGTTGAGATTTTTCTACAAGTTACTATGACTGAACATGTGGAACGGGTTCTCTTGTAAAATCTCTTATGAGTAGTGGTTTGATTATTATATCTACAGGTACCATATTTATCGATACCGCACTTGCTTTGCTACCAGCGGAACCACCATTACAGCATCTACCGAGACAACATCTCCCGATACTGTAACTGCTCCTGGCTTTCCAAAGACCGGATTTCATTATAGTCCGTTGAATATTATTATATTAAGTAGTATGTTTTTATTCCTTTCTACTTTATTCGTTGTAGTGCTCAGGAAACGCACTGTTTAGTTATCTATTCCAAACTCTATGCGCTCAAAAATTCTATTAAAAAAACCATTACTCATTACGAGTTTTCTAGGGATTGTATTTGCTCTGTTCCTAATTCTTTTTCTAAATATTGATATTCCTTATCAGATTTCTTACGCGAAAAACTCGCCAATCAAGATTCAAACTCTCCAACCATTGACTGGCACTTCTTCCGTACAATTAATTCAGAATATTTCTTCATCTGGAAAACAAATAAATTTCGGAATTCCTATCCGTCTCACGATTCCAAAAATTAAGGTTGATGCTACGATAAAATCTCTGGGTCTTACATCCAATGGGAATATGGATACGGCCAAAGGTCCGTATGATGTAGGATGGTTTAATCTTGGACCTCGTCCTGGGGAAATCGGCAGTGCAGTCATCGCCTGACATTATGGTCGCTGGAAAACTGGCGAATGATCGGTGTTTGATAAATTACATACCCTAGGTTCGGGCGATAAAATATATGTGAAAGACGATAAAGGAATCACTGTCACCTTCATAGTACGCGAAACCAAAATTTATGATCCAAGTGCAGATGCTTCATATGTATTCATTTCGCATGACGGGAAATCTCATCTCAATCTCATTACCTGTGAGGGAGCTCGGGATAAAGTTGCCAAAGCATATTCTAGGCGTTTAGTTGTGTTTACGGACAAAAGTTAGTGAACAATGATGAATCTTTTATTATTTCACCGATAAATTATGCTGTATATAAGACATCCAAATAGATTTATTATATTAGTTTTGATGCCGATACTTCGGTCATTGATCATCCCACTTGTTCTATTGGATATTTGGATAGAGATATATCATCGTGTTTTCTTCCCACTGTACAAAATGCCTTATGTAAAACGCATGAATTATATTCAGATCATGGATAGAGGTAAGTTGCCATATCTCAATGTTATACAGAAAATTTATTGTATGTATTGTGGGTATGCTAATGGTTTAGTACGTTATCGGGTACAGATAGCTTGAGAAACTGAACATTATCGGTGTGGTATACAACATCAAAAAAGAATAAATTTTGTTGCTGAAGAACATCAGAAGGATTTTGCAAAATATGGAGATAAAAATGATTTTCTAGAAAAATATTGTAGTAAAAAAAATATGAAATAATTTTCAAACAAAAAATTGGAGAGTTTCTAGCCCATGCCGATGAGAAAAAAAGAGGGCAGTGATGATTTAGAAAAATTATTTAATCAATTTTCCTAGATCAATAATCTCTATATTTTCTAATTGATCAGTAAATCATTTATCATGACTGACCATAATCATAGCTCATTGATAAGTATTTAATGATTTGGCGATAATGGGAATATGACGGAAATTAATATGATTGGTCGGCTCATCAAGGATGAGGAGATGAGGCTTTTGGAGGACAAATCTTGCATAGCACAGGAGTCCCTTTTGTCATTCAGAAAGTGATTCGATGGTATTTTTAAGCAGTCCACCTGTCAGCATAAACTGAGCAGCAACACGGTAAATATCTTGATCTATTGTATCACCAGCGACTTCTACGAGTGCATCTCGCACGATCATATCCATATCCAAGGAGTTGAAATCCTGACTATAATATCCCACTTTGACATCATCATGGATCATCGCATCAGCATCATGAGCATTGATGAGTTTTTTTAATAATGTGGATTTCCCGATACCATTGGGTCAGACAAGCATATATCTTTGATGTTTTTTGATCACAAGAGGAAGCTTGTGGGTTACTACTTTGTGAGATGAATTCATAAGTCCCACCTTGTGTATCGTGACGATAGGTCCTACATAGTTTTCAAATATTATCGTAAATGGTGAGATTGTTTTATCATCTTTTCTGACTTCTACTTTATTTTCTTGTGCTTCTTCTACTTCATCTCTCATCTTGCTTGCCAATTTACGCATTTTACCTCACTTGTTGGAGAAGAAATTTATTTTTTCTTTGGCATCAGCAATTTTCTTTTCAGCTCTAGCATTCTGCATCTGTTCTTTTTCTATCTGTGCTGCAATCTGTTCTACGACATCATAATAATCTCATCGATATTGTTCCACCTGACAACGAGCTTTGTTGAGATACAAGACTCCGTCGGTAAACAAGTTCAAAAAATCTGCATCATGACTAATGACTACAACAGTTTTATCATAGGATAATAAAAAGGTAATCAGATCTCAGATTCCTGTTGCATCCAGATTGTTGGTCGGTTCATCAAGGAGGAGGATATCGGGATGCTGGATAAGTGCATAGGCGAGGAGCAGTCTTGCTTGTTGCCCTCCAGAAAAATCTTTAATCTGTTTATCTATCGGTGCGGTAAAATTGACTACTTTGAGGATCTCTGTGATTTTTTTATCCAGTTGATAATCTTTTTCTGCAAATGCAGTTTGAAAAAAATCTTTGATCGTGAGATGCAATTGTTCTCTAGGGATGACCTGCCTAGAAATAGCTATGGTATTGCCAGCCACGATATTTATTTTTCCTGACTGTGGTGTAAGCTCTCAGGTAATGAGCTTGAATATAGTGGTTTTCCCAGCGCCATTTTGCCCCATGATAGTGATTTTGGTGTTTTGACGAAGCGAAAAATCACTCTCTTTGAGGATAGGATGTTTCCCGTCACTGTAAGCAAATGATACTTCATCGAAACGGAGAATGATGGGATTTTGATTTTCAGACATATGTAAGCATACCTAGTAAATTTAAAAATCCCGACTTTCATCAGGATATTTATGGACTTAGGGAGAAAATTATATCATCTGGAATCATCAGGCAATTATCATCTGAAATCCTTCATCTTATTTATATTTTTCCTTCAATCTCTTGATGGTTTCTTCTTTCTTTGCTTTTCTCTCAGCTTCTTTCTCAGCTTTGATCTGTTCTCTAGTTTTTTTGGGTGCTTCTTCTTCACCACTAGCTTCTGCTACTGGATGTTTCTCTGAGGTTTTTTTTAATTTCTTTTCTTCTTCAGGATCCTGGTCTATCTTGATGAGAACTTCTTTTTTCAATTCTTTGTAGAGGAAAGGAACTACGAATTGTCCCAAAGACTGGATTTTCTTTTTCAAATGGAAATAATGTGCTTCTACAGCAATCCCATACGCTTCTTGGATCTTATTTACGATATCATTCTCATCAATCTTGGCATACAAAGTACCTTCTTGATTTGCTTTCCTGACAAGAACCAATGGTCCATCAGCATGCATTTTTGTGAATAAATCTTCCAATCCTTCAGCTTTCTTTTTCCTATCTCATTCAGCTGCTTTCATTTTTTGAGCGAAAGCATTTTTGTTTCCGAGATTACCCATGACGGCTATCTTTTTGGGAAACAAAACATTTCTAGCGAAGATAGGTTTGACATTGATGACTTCAAATTTTTCTCCAAGGTGCTTGTCACTTTGCAACAAGATTACTTCTATCATCCTGTTTTCTGATTTTCTTTTTGGCATGAATATACAAAAACAACTAAAAATTCGTCTCTTAATGAAAAATATGACGTGCAGTGTATATATGAATTTCAGAATAAATTGCAAATAGAAATGCTTCCATTATATATGATGTGTTTTATCCCCATAAAAAATATGAAAAAAATAATCTGGTATCTCATCACGTTGATAATTATATTCTGTATAATTTGGTGTATTCGACATTTGTTTTTCCTATGAACGAAGAGAATATGTGCTACCAACCATTGTTTTTCTATAGAAATCGCCGATACGCCTGCTTCTAGACAAGTAGGATTGATGAACCGCACAGGTATGGCGGATAATCACGGGATGCTATTTGTCTTTGCTCAACCAGATATCCATGACTTTTGGATGAAAAATACACTCATCCCGCTAGATATGATCCGAATGGATTCCTGATATACCGTTTTGGAAATACAGTCAGCGGTCCCTTGTACCACAGCCATTTGTCCCATCTATCATCCTAATTTCCCCTCATCGTATGTCTTGGAACTCGCCTGATGAATTGCAAAAAAAATCTGACTAAAAAAATGAAGCAAACTTAAAATGAAGTAGATTTAGACAAAACCATTCAAAATTCAACATTCTCTTCATCTATTTCTTCACTTTTCTCCATACCATCCAAGCGCCTGCTGCAGAGAGCAAATTTAATATCGCAAGGAAAATAGCACCTCCTGCAAATCCATCAATAGCCAAAAGTAAGATACCAATCATTTGAAAAATTAGGAATTGAGTCTGGATATCTCTCCTTCCTTTCTTAACCTTGTCCAATTGGATAATCCAACTGATGATGATCAGGATCATTCCGATCCAAGATAATGGCATACCAAAAATGGGCATGTGAAAATATAATTTAAAATGTAAAAGAGACGAATATTCGTAATGCATTTTTTTCTTGCATCTTCAGAGTAGTTATTTAAGATACATTTACAAGATTTTAGTAGATAAAGATGAAAACTTGCTAGCAAGAAAGTACAGATTACAAGGTAAAGAAGTGATGTTTCTCTCCAGAAAGAGACAATATTTTTCATCAGGATATTTTGGGTTTTTCTATTTCAAACAATATAGCAATCTTGCATACAATCAGTTTTCTTGCCATATTAGCATCAAAGTTTCCAAAAGATCTACCAAAAGAAACGTCATCAAGAGGGCAGTCATGAATTACATCGGACAACAACAGTTAATCCAAACACCGATCAAAAATCAGTTGTATAAATTTTTTATAGTTCTGCACAAACCAAATATAGCCCAATTCCAGTCAAAACTTGCAAATTTGACGAAAAAAGATAAAATTATCTGTATCCAAAGCGAATTTGCTACCGCATGGAAAGCATGTACTATGAGAATTATTTAACCTTTTACACCCCTATGATGCAGTTCTTCAACAAAATCGTAAAATGATGATCGGATTTCTTCAGATCTCTCAAATCAGACAACAAGAAACAATTAGTAGAATTGGAGAGATTGGAAAAACAGATAGAAGAGTTACAAACTCTTGAAAAGCAACCACAGGCCTCAGCTCCTTTCACATTGACGAGCAGGATGTCACTGAAATTTCGAGGAATAGGATTATTCGTCATTTTCCTCGCATACATTATATTTCAGTCATTGAGCATTATCTACTTAGTATTCACCGCCTACATTCTTTCATTAGCAATGGAAGCAATTATCGATTTTTTCCAGAAAAGAGTCAGAAATAGGGGAGTAGCGATATTTTTCGCCTATCTGCTATTTGTTATTTTCGTACTCGCGGGATGTTTCTTCGTGATTCCATTCCTCATCACCCAGCTTTCTAGTTTGATTACCATGTTGACAGCAAATATCGAACACATCCAAGTCATTCTTGAAACTCAATCATTATCCGAAATAGTTACAGGTGCCCATTGGATCCCCTGATCAGCCAAAGAAACTCTGATTCGTGTCCTTTCCAATCCTGATGTCGTCGCAGGCGTCCAAACAAAACTACAGACAAATATCTCTCAAATCATCAATCTATGAACAAGTTATGCTAAGGACCTTGGGAATTTCGCAGTCAATTTCGTAAGTGGATTTGTCAATTTCATCACCAAAGCATCTATCGTAGCGACTCTTGCAGTCTTATTCTCTATCCAAAAAGATGCAGTCATGAAATTTATTTCCAGTCTTCGAGGAGAAAAAAAATACAAATATGTGTATATCAAACTAGAGAGGATTTACAAAAAATTATGAATCTGGTTAAAGAGTCAGCTGGTATTGTGTGTGTTTATCGGACTCGCATTGTACTTGTGATTACGGATTCTGTCATGGTGTGGGATAGATATCCCCTCCAAAGGTTCACTTGCATTGATTGCGGGGATTACAGAATTGATCCCGTACATCGGACCGATCTTGGGCTGATCATTAGCGGTGTTGGTCGCGTTTATTCATTTCGGTCGAGTAGGAGCTATCTTTGTCCTTGGTATCGTCATCATTATCCAATGGTTGGAAAATAATATTCTCGTCCCTGTCATTATGAATAAGTCATTGGGAGTAAATCCTATCGTGATATTTATCAGCATGATTATAGGAGGTTTAGTGATAGGATTCGTAGGTATATTACTTGCAGTGCCTATCGCAGTCATTATTACTTTGATGCTTGAGAAGACATTTGAAGAGTAAATTAGCAGAAAGCGTAAAGCATAAAGCCAATAATTTATTGCTTAAAATTCTACATTTGATGAAAAAAAAGTTTTTACGATGGTATTATAGGCTATTAGGAAAACTAGCACATAGATACCTGAGAAAACATAACGCTTATATTATCTGAATCAACGGAAGCGTAGGCAAGACCTCCTGTCGCATGATCATTTATCAGACATTGAAAAAGTTTTTTCCTCAATTACATATTTACACCTCTACCAAAAATTTCAACGGCGAACTTTGATTATCGCTCAGCATTTTTCAGATTGAACAACGAAATCCAACCATCCGAACTTGTATTTCAGTCGTAATTAAAATCATTTGGAAATTATTTTTCTGATCCAAACCATACGACATCGTAATCTTGGAATATGGCATCGATCGTCCCAAAGAAATGGAATTCCTCCTCACCATCGCTAAACCGCATATCGGAGTTTTCACCGCCATAGACGCTGTGCATTCCGAACAATTTTGAAATCCCACCGAGATCGCAAATGAAGAAGTCAAAATGCTAAAAAATACTTTGGAAATCTGATTTCTCAATGCAAACGATCCCTACGCAATACAATTGAAACCGCAAATGAAGATCGATTTTCTGACCTATCAAACGCAAGGCTACGATATCCAAGCAGATATCACTTTCGCGAATGAAAAGTTTTTCCTTGGAGATATACAGGGGGATTTGGGCGTTTCTTTTGATCTAAAAATTAGGAATAGAACCCATCATGTCCAGACGAATATCCTTGGCAAACCTCATTACGGATATATCGGAGTGGCGTTGGCGATTGCTGATATCATAGGATACAAAACTTTCCTCAGTGAAAAAAAACTTCATCTCGATGATACACTTATAGTAAATTATGAGCTCCAGCCAGGAAGATTAAGTATATTCCCAGGAGTAGAAAATAGTATCATTATAGATTCCACCTACAATTCTTCACCTCTCAGTATTAGAAAAATCATCAATACCGTCCACAATATGAGAGAACAAATTTTCCCTCAGAGAAAAGTTCGAATGCTTCTAGGCGACATGAGAGAACTAGGAGATCTCACTGAGCAAGAACATAGACTGATCTCATGATATGTGAGCCAAGTCGCTGATCGTGTATTTCTGATCGGACCTGCTATGACAGGACATCTTGCTGATGAATTAGTCAAAGTCGGCTATGATCCGGACAAAATATATACCTACACCAATGCAATGCATGCCTGACAAAATATTAGGAAAATGCTCAAAGAGCCAGGAACTGAATGTTTAGTCGTATGCAAATGAAGCCAAAATACTTTATTCCTAGAAGAAGCTGTCAAAGAGCTTTTGGCAAATCCTCTAGATGCAAAAAAACTCACCAGACAATCTGCGCGATGGATAAGTAAAAAGAAATTTTTTTTTGAAGGAGCTTAATTTTTTTTACTTAACATTTAACACTTAAAAAAAACTTCAGCTCGCACTGAAGTCTTTTTTAAATTCTGAAATTTAGAGATTATCGTTCATCATCTTCTTCTTCAAGATCTTCTTTATCATCTAAACCTTCTGGTTTGTCTTCTGTTTCATCAGGTTCGTCAGCTAATCTAAGAAGATTTAACTTTTTGAATAATTCCATCATGTAATATAAAGGAATAAAAAAGTTTTTTTAATCGTGAAGGGAATATACAAATCGACATTCTGTTGTCAAGGAGAAATGATTTTTCTTAAGACTATTAAGCCTGCCCCTCCTCTTTCTTAAAACTTGTTCGCCTGCCCCTCCTCTTTCTTAAAACTTGTTCGCCTGCCCCTCCTCTTTCTTAAAA
>CAYUVZ010000036.1:0-9121 GCA_964448265.1 uncultured Candidatus Peribacteria bacterium
ATTTAATGTATCCGTACATTACTTTATGGTGATTGAAACTTTATATGACTGGATTGGGTGTCATCATTTCTTTTTTGGTATTTATTTTTTCTACATGGTATTTTACCAAAAAGTATCACCAAAATTTCTGGAAATTATTTTACTGGTTGCCTTTCTTGATCGTGTTTACTTATTTTATGGGGTCGTATTTCCAGTTTGTCTTGGATGTGTGAATCTTCCCCACGACTGGTACCCAACTCGTTCAATTGATCTCTCCCTATGGATATAAATTCAGCTTTATCGGTTTAATATTTGGTGTCTTTGTATCTATTTTGATCTTTCTCAAAAATATTAAGAGAGTGGAAAATAGAAAAGTCTGGATAGATATTTTGTTTTTTTCATTTAGTGCATCCCTGATTTCTTTGGGATTTTTTTTGATGATGGGAGATAATTTTATAGGTCAAGCAACGACCTCTTGGATGGGTATTAAGTCACTTCATTCTGATAGCCAGTGGAATAAATTTAGTGCAGTGTATCCTGTGTGATTATTTCTTTCGATCGGCGCGATGATCGTCATGATGTATATCAAAATCATTAAAAAGAAATTTGGATATGGGATGTTGGGGTTTGCTTTACTCCTCTTGATGCTGAGTATTGTCCTTTTGTATCAACAATATCCAAGGCATATTGTTTTTTCTTTGGGTAGCTGGATGTTTGATATGAAGCAATATTTTGCATGGTTGATTATGTGAATTTGTTTTGTAGTATATCGCAAATGGAAGAAGGCGGAAAATTCCGGAGAATAAAAATAAATAGTTTTAATCAATTATAGTCTGGTGTATGAAGTTGTTTTTTTTGAAAGAACATAGTTTATATAAGATATTCAAGACATTAGAGAAAATCCCTAATGGGAGGACATTGTATATCTATATAGATCCTGAACATGCTTTTTTCGATAATGAATGGCGAGGTAAGGAAATCAAAGAATTGATAGAAAAGAAAAATATGACTGCACTTTTTGTGACCAAGACTGACAAAACGAGGTATTTCTTTTCTAGCTTGTGACTTAGCGTTTCTCACCAGGAAAAACATAAAATCATCAAATATCTCAGGCTGATTTATAATTTTTTCTTTAATATCAAAAAGTTTCATTTACAAATATATACTCAGAAAAATTATATTTTCTATGTCGTTTTTGGATTTGAAATCATTTTCGTCCTTTTGATTTTGTATCTCCTGTATTCTCTCATTTTGCCGAGTACCGATATTTTGATCACTCCTTCCAGTCAGATAGAGAGTATGGTATATAATTTTCGTTATTATCCTTCTACGGATTTGTCATATGAGCAAGAATCTAGATATCTCAGTATCCCCTATTTCACGGGATATATAGATTACAAATATGATATGAATACGAGTACCTCAAATATCAAGCATGTCCAACAGCCTTCTCAGTGAACGATAGAATTGAGAAATAGGATCCCACAAGAATATTCCTTTCTGCCAAATACCAAATTCGTCACGAGTGATGGGCTCTCTTTTGTTTCTGTAGATGCTATCAAATTACCCGCAGGGACTGAAAATAATGAATGAAAAACTATGGTCACGCTCAAGGCTATGGATCAAGATATCAATGGAACTCTGATGTGAGCGAGATGAAATTTGTTCAAATGAACGAGAGTCTTTATCAAAAATTTGAAGGACAGTTATTACACTCAAAACATCTATGGACAGGTTACTGAGGATTTTTCGGGGTGATCCATGTCGTCTCAATGAACTGTTTCAGCCAAAGACATTATGATATTTTCTGGGAAGATGGTAGATTACATTTATAAGCAGAAGAAAAATATTATTTTCAATAATTTTAAATTGCCAGATAATCTGATTTTGAGTTTTGATCCGCTCATTACCACTCAGATCAAAAATGTCGTCATCACCAATATCCCATGAGAAAAGTCAGCCGTCATCAAGTGATATGTCGTGGCTCGTCTCAGTTTTTATTATATCAAAAGGCCTGATTTGCTCGCCATGGTCAATAAATATGTGACACAAAGGATGTATGATAAGATGCAGGTATTTGATGTGGATTCGAGTTCTATCGTCTTTTTCAAAGATATCAAAATGAGCACAGGAGACAGTGTCTGGATTATCCCTACCAAAGTGGATATCAAGCAGATGTATGATTTCTCCAAAGATATTAACTGAATTGTCCCTGATCTAAAGTCGCGCGTCGTTGGACTGACTCAGGAGAAGGCTAGGGAAGTTTTGTTTTCTTATCCAGAGATTTCCTCGTTTACGATCAAGATTAAGCCACCCTGGTATACGACGATTTCCAAGTTGAAGTCCAGGATATTGGTTTCTGTCTGATGAAATAGGCTGAAATAGAAGTTCGGATAAAAAAATAAACTGAGCTGGATGTTGGTTCGGGGCTGGTTTTTTTCTTTTTTTAATTTTTTTCCTCACCCCGTCCCTCTCCAATAGGAGAGGGTGTTTATTTTAGTTTAGATTTTTTTTTAGTTTCTAGACATCAAAAAAACCCTCGTTGTGAGGGTCTTTGTATAATTGTAGAGTTTAGATTTAGAATCTAGAATGGAAGGTCGTCTCCGCCACTAGTGGATTGATTTCATTGGTTAGAGCCTTGGCCTTTTTCTACTCTCCGGCAAGAGATGCTATTGAAATATTTGCCTGGTTGAGTTTTGGACTCATTTACTCTCGTGTTGAGATGTGCTGTAATTACATCACCGACTTTGATGTCGTTCAATAATTCTGTTTTTTCTTTGAAAAAGTCTACTGCGAGACCTCATTTGAATTCTCTGTCAGAAATCTCTTCCAAGACTACTGTTTGCTTGATCAAGCTGTTCGCTCCAATCTCTTCTTTTGCACCAATAAACTTAACGGTTCCTGTGTACTGCATTTCTATAATGATAAATAGATAAAACAAGATATCGCTAGCAATTGTATTTTTTTATTTTTCATTTTCAAGAAGAAAGTATTGCCAGATGAGACCTATGATTCAGACAGTTAGAAGAATATCGGCAAAATTAAATATAGGAAAATTGAAAAATCAGATGTTGATAAAGTCTCTCACACCTCAGAGTAACACTCTATCTATGAGATTTCAAATCGTTCATGCGACTAGGAAAGACGCCCAAAGTCGTCAGATTTTTTGTGTTTTGTACAGCCAGAAAAAGACAGCTATACCTGCGAGGCTGAGGAGGATAATGATGCCCATAGGTATAGGGAGAGATCGAGAAATGCCTTTGTTGAAGGCCACATCTATAAACTTCAATCCTGTCCAGATCTGTTGGTTATAGAAAAAGTGTTTGCTGATTTGGTCTGCAAGGATGAGGAGAATTGTGATGATGGCGGGTTTGAGGTACTTCATAATAATGCTAAATGTTAAGTGCTAAGTGCTAAATCATGGAGTTTATTTATTTTTTTACGTGGCGTTGAGGGTCGCGGATTGGGGCATTTTCATCTTTGCCACTGGTGTCGTGTCTTTCTTTGAATCTGATGACAAGTGGGATTGCGTTGAACCCGAAGTGTTTCCTCAATACATTGTCTAGCCATCTTTTGAAGGCGAAGTTTGCTCTTTCTTTGTGATTGATAAATCCAAGAAATGTGGGAGCGTCGATATCTGTCTGAGTAATGTAGAGGAGTTTGCATATTTTATTTTTTGGGAATCTAGGGGGGTTGGCGATCATTTCTTTGCTGATGATTTTGTTGAGTACATTTGTATCTATCCTTTTCATGGATTCTTTCTTAATGGCTGAGATGAGTTTAAATACATTGTTTACTCATTTTCTCGTCTTAGCAGAGATAGGCACGATAGGAATATATTTCGCGAAATTTAGGACAAGCGCTTCTTTTTTCGTCAGATTATTGATCTCTTTTTCACTCAGGAGGTCGGATTTATTTAAACAGATAACGATGGGCAGACCGATATTATTCATCTCTTCAATCAGAGTTTTGTCTCTATGGGAAAGGCCTTCCATGACGTCGATCATAAATAGCACGACGGGTCTCTGGTATTTTAACATATCTATGGTTTTGTCGTATGCGATTTTGTCTATCCCATGGGTGCTTGCTATCTTCTTGATCCCTGCGGTATCGTAGACCGTGAATTTTTGTTTGCCCAAAATAAATGATCCTGTGATGTAATCACGAGTCGTTCCTGGGGCATCTTGTACCTTGGAAATATTTCTTCCCATCAGGGTATTTAACAGTGTCGATTTTCCCGTATTTGGTTTGCCTACGATGGCTAGGCGGATTCATTCATCAGTTTTTTTCGCGGGAGTGATGATTTTTTTCTGTTTTTTGATTTCGGTATATTTGTCCAAAATGAGGTCTTTGAGTGCGTTGATATTTCTTCCTAGTTTAGCACTGACTCCTATGATATCAGACAGTCATAATCTATGATAGTCGCTAATCGCGAGTTCAGAATCCTTTTCATTGTATTTGATATCTATCTTGTTGATAACTAAAATTGTCTGATTTTTTTTGTTTTTTTGTCTGATATAATCGTAAATATGTTGTTCTTTGGCCGTAATTCCAGCTTTGTCGTCAATGACAAAAAGAAGAAGATCTGCATGATCAATTATCCATTGAATCAGTGGTAGTTCTTCTTGGAAATCTAGCAAGCCTGGACTATCGAGAAAAGTGACTTCACCGATGTCTTCGATGAGGGTGAGGTGTTCTATGATATCTCTAGTAGTTCATGGAATATCTGTAACTATTGCTCTAAATTGACCTATGAGTCTATTGAAGAGAGTAGATTTACCGACATTGGTAGAACCGACGATGCCTATTTGCATGGGGGATGTAGAAATGTTTAAATGTAATGGATTAATAGTGAAAAGAAGCGGGAATTCAACCGCTAAATCTATAATATTTTCATCTGGAAGTCAATCAGAATTTTTTAACATTCTTTTGACATTCAGTTTGTGATGTGTATATCATTCTTGTTTTGTCTTATCAGTTTTTGCTATGATTATTCATTCACCAGTTTTGTTAGAAGAAGTGTGTTCTTTTGTACCAAGTGGAGTGAAGCTGATCGTAGATGGGACATTGGGACATGGTTGACATAGTCTAGCGTTTTTGCAGAGATTCCCTGGTGTTCATCTGATTTGATTAGATGTCGATGAAGGGATATTACACAAGGCAAAAGAGCGTTTGAAAGAGTATGAAAAGCAAACTGAATTGATTCATTCATCGTATTCCAATTTAGACAATGTATTGCATGGAAGAAAAGCAGATTATATTTTATTAGACTTGGGAGTAAATTTAGAACATTTCTTGGATACGCAGCGTGGGTTTTCATTCAAAGGAAATGCCACATTAGACATGAGATTTGATCAAACATTAGACACCAGTGCGTTGAAAATTATCCAAACATACAAAGAATCAGATTTAAGTAATTTATTTATTCGTTACGCGGATTTCACTCAGAAGAAGGCTCAAGAATTGGCAGAAGCTATTGTGAGGTCTAGGAAGAAAGAAGTATTGGACACTACGTTTGCACTGAAGCATGTGTTGTCTTCGTGTGGACTTGGGCAGAGTGCGATGGCAGTAATCTTTCAAGCAATCAGGATCGAAGTAAATCAGGAAATACGCAATTTGGAAACATTCTTGGAAAAAATTCCTTCATTCTTGGCTCCAGGAGGTAGATGTGCGATTATGAGTTATCATAGTATAGAAGACAGATGTGTGAAGCAAGCATTCCAATCATTAGTTGAGAGTTGAAAATTTAAGCTCTTGACGAAAAAGGTTATCCAACCTCACTACACTGAAGTAGCTAAAAATAAGGCTGCGAGGAGCGCTAAGATGAGGGTGATAGAATGAATGATGTAATTGAAATTAAAATGTTTCTGGTTTGAGGGAACAAACCCACCCCAAACCCCTCCCTTATCCAGCTTCGCTGGATTCCCTACGGTCTCAAGGAGGGGGAGCCAATTGGTCCCATTTATATTTTTATCCATTTTTGATACATGAAGATATTTGCGTTTGTCCCTGGGCAGGTTTCTAAGGTCTATGGATGAATTATGAGTCATTACAAACGCCAAACATGAATGGTAGAAGGGACCAAAATAATTCTCTTGTTATCATTTGGATTTCTTTGTGCGCTCATTTTCTTGTATTTCGTAAATATGTCTTCTACTCGTGGATATTTTCTCAAGCAAGCAAATCAGGATCTGACGACGATATCATTTCAGTATGAAATTTTGAAAGCTAAATTATTATCTTACAATCAGCAAAATTGGGATGCTGTCCAAGCTACCACGATCAAGAGAGATGTAGTAGATGTGAGTGCTGAGATAGTCAAAATCCCTGGCAGAATCGAACTAGGATTTGTGAGTAAATAAGGGGAATTTTTGGATGATGGATAATAAATAAAAAAGCCTGGGTGGGCTCTTTTTTAAAAAAAATTAAAAAAATCTAAATTAAGCTAGAGGAGAGTATTTCTAATTTTCCTTCAAAATCAAGTAAAATGCCTCAAAAAGAAAAGTCCTCTAAAATTTGTTTTTTTCCCAATTCTGATTATAATTAAATTGTAAATTATTTTTTACTTGTTTACTATACTAATGATGGTAGAGTTTATAGAAAGTAAGTCAGATATTGTAGATGAGAATTTGGACATATCATCTTCATTGTCTAAATTAAAGACTGAGGTTATGCAAAATCAGAAAGAATATAAACCAGATAAAGATTGAATTTTACGCTTGAATTCTGCAGATATTAAAGATGGAGAACTTCCTGATTTAAGCAAAGTAGAATGACTAAAACAAATCCGCTATGAAACTCTTTATTGAGGCAAAGAAAATCAAGTTACAAAGCTGGATTTAAATAAAATTCCAAAAGATATTCAGGTTATTAGTCTTGATAGTAGCTCTTTCAAGGAACTTCCTGATTTTTCTCAATTTAAGGATTTAAATTCCCTTAGTTTTAATTTAGATAAATCCGTTTATAAACTACCGGATGTATTTAAATCTAATAATAAACTAAAAAAACTTAGTGTGGGAGGAGAATTAAAAATGTTTGATCAGAATCTTATGCCACTCAACATTCAGGAAATTTACTTATATGATAGTAAATTAGAAAGTTATTCTTTCAATAAATTAACTAATTTGAAGTCTTTAAAGGTCTGATTACATAATGATAATTTAGAAATAGATAAATTACCGGTAGGAATAGAACATTTGTCACTGAATATTTTTAAAGAAGCTCCAAAAAATTTATCCCAAATTCCAGGATTAAAGTCTTTAGAATTGAATTTTTATGGACCTAAAAATACTAAAATAGATATTAATATAATTCCAAAGTCATTACAATCTTTGTCTTTGTTTGGAGCCACTTTAAATTCAAAAGATTTTACTTATTTTGAGGGTCTGAAATCTTTGGAAGCCCATGAAATTTCTTTTACTTCATTAGAAGATAATAAACTGTTTAAGTTTAATCCATGACTCGTCTCTTTAACTTTGGATTATTCTAATTTAACAACTATCCCTGATCTGTCTCAGCAGAATGATTTAAGAAATTTGTCGTTGATATTTGGTGGATCGTTGGATAATCAGGAAAATTGGCAGAAGATACCAATTGGAATTAAATACCTTTCCACTGTAGGGCAGAGAGCCATTACCAAAATTCCTAATATTAGTCATCTAACAAATCTAAACAAACTCGATTTATCATATTGCTGAATACCTTTTGATGCTTTGGGAGGGTGATTGTGAAATCTACCTGACAGCATTACTATTCTGGAGTTAACTGGTCAGAGTAATGGCACCGCATATGGTGAATATGATTTACCTACTAAGTCTCAATTGGTGAAATTACAAGAAAGATTAGATATTGTCAGAAATGAGTGAAAATTAAAAAATTTAAAAGAAATCTCGTGGTGAACGTATGAGCTTGGTATTAATCTATTAGATAAAAATTGAAATGTCGATTTGAAGAATGCTTGGCGATTGGAGGGGAATAATAAATAATGGGATAATAATGATTTTTAGGTACATTTTATGGGAGGAACAAAGCCTCCTATTCTTTTTGCTTCTTTTTTTCAACTCGACCACCAATCCTGATTTTTGTTGATTGGATGTGAGAGTTGTGCCTTTAGGTGCAAAAGAAGATTGCCCGATATGGCAAAAACCCCCCTTAGTTTTGAAATATTTACTTGAGTATGACACATAACGTTCACTTCTAGTCTGATGTCGTTAGATATACAGACAGAAGTTGTTGTACGCCCCGAAGGGCGAGCGAAGCGAAGAGTCAAAAACAGTTTTATTATTATATTGTCTTTATTCGTTTATCAAAAATCTGGTAAATCTCTTCTAAATGTTGCGGATCTTTAAATGTATGTGGTGCATTCTTTATGATATGAAGCTCTTTCTGGCCTGGTAATTTGTCGAACAATATTTGTTGATGCTTTGCTGGTGTGGATTCATCTGTATCGCCGACGACCATGAGAACTGGCATTGTTAAAAGATTTGATTTTGGCAACAAATCGTATTTAACTCTATCTACCAAATGAGTCCATTTGAGTCTTTTAATCGTACCATCAGTACGAGTTTTGATTTGTCGGCCAGTTTTCTCCCACTCATCTAATTCTTCTTTTGTGTATCTTGCTTTGCTGATTTCACCACTGACTACTGTTGAAATCGGAGCCAAAGCTTTCACTTTTTCTGGGAAAGTTTCCGCATACAATGCAGAGCAAATTCCACCTAAGCTATGGCCACACAAGATGAATGGTTCTTGGTAAAAATCTTGATTTTTTGCCCAATTAATTACATCTTCTAAATCTTCGTAATAATTGGTTACGGTGGTATCAACATAATCTCATTCACTTTCTCAGAAAGAATTGGTGGTATCAAATCTAATTACATTGTAATTATTATCTTTGAATGCTTTGCTGAATGTCTCGACATGAGGCTGATCTTTCGTACCACCTAATCCGTGCATGACAAAAGCCAGGCCTTGCTGATTATCAGATTTCTCTATTATTACTGCAACATTTTGATTCTTACGATTTTTGATAAATAGTTTTTCCATTTTGAATTTGTTTTATAATAAAACTGTTTTTTGATTGCGTACAACGTTTCGACTTGTTCTGACGCCACGACAAACCGTTGAAATCAATTAGGTCGTG
>CAYUVZ010000037.1:0-8765 GCA_964448265.1 uncultured Candidatus Peribacteria bacterium
CTCTTTATTCCTCACACAGCACATGCTCTACTTCATCCCTACACCCATCGGAAACAAAGACGATATCACGCTCCGCGCGATCAAGCTTTTCCAGTCATTGGAATTTTTCATCTGTGAAGATACGAGAACTACGATGAAGCTGATGAAGATGTACGACATCCCTTACGCGAACAAAACTTTTTTCTCTCTGACGAGCTTCACTTCAAATCATCAACTCGCTCGTTATGTAGATATCCTCAAAGCCAGCGATATCGGTTTGGTCTCTGAGGCAGGGACACCTGGGCTTTCCGATCCAGGAAAATCAATGATCCAACTTTGTAATGAATACAAGATTCCCTACACGATTTTGCCATGAGCCAACGCCTTGGTCCCCGCAGTAGTCGGAGCTGGATTTGATACCTCAGCATTTACCTACCTGTGATTTCTGCCTACGAAAAAATGAAGACAAACCAAAATCAAAGAAATCTTACAATCAGAGATACCAGTTTTTGTCTATGAATCCGTCCATAGAGTAGAAAAACTTTTACAAGAATTGAATCTGAACCAATTTCACGGTCAGATTTCTATCGCGAGAGAACTCAGTAAAATGTTTGAACAACACTTCACGGGAACTTTACAAGAAGCGATACAGCTAATCAAAGAAAAAAAACTCCCCATCAAGGGAGAATTCGTCGTTGGAATCAGAAATTAGTTTTTAGTCTCAGTTGTCACTCTGACCCCGACTTCTCGGGGGAAGAGTATAACTGATTTAAGTTATATCTTTCACTTCGTTCAAGATGACAGAAACTTAAGATTGCTTCGTTCCTCGCAATGACATTCTTTTTAGTTTTTAGTTTTTTGTCTCAACTTTTGTTGTGGCTTCTTTTTCGATTGTGGTTTCTTCTTGGGTGCTTCTTTCTTCTTCGGTATCTCCTTCTTCTTCGTTTTCTTGATCTCAATATTCGCCTTGATGATGCTATCATCAGCCGTATCATCTATTTCCCTTTGAATAGCAAAAATCAATTCCGCATACTGAGTAAATTCCTGAGCTTTGGTTTTGGTAAGGATAATAGTTTTTTTTTCGTTAACGAGTTTATTATTTTTTTTCACACTCACCATAATATCTTTTTGAAATATAGACGTTGTATCACCCTGATAATTTTTATCGAAGAAATTTCTAAAATCTACATGATAGGCAGGGGAGCGTTCATAGACAAATTTTCAACTCAGAGACATCAGTTTCTTAGTCACATACGATACAAATTGATCCCGATTGATTGCTCAGCTTTCTACGAGAAGTGCCTTTATCTTGGTTATTCAAGCATTGTATGACGCTAAAACAAATTTATCTACATCATTGCGTTGGATATATGGAAATGCTTTTTGAAATTGATCCTCTACATGGAGAAAATAAAGTATTCCGTACAAAATATTATCTCTGGGTTTATTTTTGGGATCATATTTGTTAAATTTTATGTTATCTTTTTTGAAAAGTTTATTTACTTCGTCTATCGCTATTTGCGTAAGCTGAAAATATCCCTTGGCTCAGGTAGGGGACTTGGCTCTTTTATCCAGACGACTTTCTTTGATGATCAGAGAAATAAACCTATCAGATCAGATATCTTCACCATCCAATATTTTTAATTTGCCTTGTTTTCTAAAAGCTAACAACTCTTTGCGAGCGCTATGATAATATTTGAGAAACTCCCTATAGATGCCTTCTTTTCCCTTTTCTTCATTTTCCTTGTTCGTCTCAGCGACTTCACCTTTGAGATCTGCAAGCTCATTTTTGAAAAATCATAGAGCCTCATTGAGCTCTTCTCATTTGGTAATTCACTCTAGCTTGCTCGTCGCGATATGCTCTGAGAATTCCATACCCATATATTACTATTGAAATGCTAAAACGATTTGATATAATTATATATAGAATGTTTTATATGTCAAATCTGAGATGAAAAAGAAATATATCATTGGCGTATGTTGCATCATCATTATCAGCCTCGGCTTCGTTTCATGAGGATTGAAACTCCAATTCTGATTGTGAGAGACGACAGCTCAACCCGCCAGTGCCAAAGCCATTACCAATCAACTCGCTCATATCCAAAACATTACCGGTCAATTTTTCCAGTCTCCATGAAGTTTACCCAGAGAGCTCCAAAGCTTCGCTTCAGCCAAACAAGAGATAGACCTCCGAACCTACGACTTTACAGAGAATACCGTCAAAACATTGTTCAAACAATTAGCAAAGTCAGGCGTTCAGATTCATATTATTTTAGAAAATCAGAAATTTCAACAATATCAAAATACCTTCAAAATCGTCCAGCAAGGATTCACCGGGCTCTCAACTATCCAGATGAAATCTGATAAACAAATGAAAACTGAATACATGCACGCCAAAGTCAATCTCATCGACGACACCTTTATCATCCAGACTGCAAATCTCAATCACAGCTCATTTACCTCCAATCGCGAGGATTTTTTCCAAAGTTCCCATAGCTGAGTACGGACGAGCCTGCACAATATTTTCCTCAAAGATCGAGAAGGGAAACCATTGACGATGAAAGACATTCACCCCAATTTGGTCATTTGCAACATCAATTGCAGAGGAGTGATCCAACAACTTCTGGCATCAGCAACTCAATCCATCATCATCCAGACTCAATACATCGTAGACCCCGAAATTTTGCAAATATTGCAGAGCAAATCACAGCTCCCTGAATTTAAACTCCTCGTAGCCGATGTCACGAGCAACGATAATCTGCTTACACTCTTTGATTCCGAACACGCAAGGAAATTTCAACAGTATTACAATCATACAAAGATGATCCTCATCGATCACAAAATTTTATTACTAGGAAGTATGAACCTCTCTGCTGAGTCTTTGGACAAAAATAGAGAAATCTGAATTTTACTCACCGAACCGACTATCATTTCTCAGTTCACCTGACAATTCACGAAAGATTGGAATTACAAGAAATAACAATTATTGAATTTATTCCCTAAAGTGCTTCATTCTTTTGCCTTCGGCGACATACTTTTTTTCATTGCCAAAAAAAGTACCCTAAGACTTCGCTTAGGACAAGTGCAAAAAAGTCTAGGCAAAATCACCTCGCCCCGGTACACACCGGGGTCCAGACCATTTGATTTTGCCACACTAGTTATCAGAGGAATCTTTCCAGCAATTTGTGTGTGTCTTGCTATGAAAAATAGAGCTATCAGTGAATGGGTTTAGATTAGAATGTACCACACAACAATCACTTGCAATACCCCATCCTTTCTCTAATATGTAAAGACATTTAGCAATATATTGAATAATATGAGAAATAACGCAACCCGATGAGTAGACTGCGATGAGGTACTTTTCAAACTCAATGAACCCTGCCTCAAATTTCACGATCACAAGATAAATGGCATTCCAGCTACAAAAGAAGATATGACAGATTATATTTTACCAAATCTTCCCAAATTCAACATCAGCATGACTGACGCTCATGAACGATATGAGAGTTTTCTCCGTATGGCTGGGCCACATGATATGCCACCTGTTGACTGAGCGCGTGAACAACTTCAGAAATTATTACAGCAAGGAGATAGATTGATTGTGATCACGGCGAGAAAAGAGATATTTGAAGCCCTCACCGCAGCTCAGATAAACGCTTATTACCCAGATATGTTTGAAGAAATCGTTTTCGCCAATCATTACGCAGCAAACCACAAATCCAAACTGGAAATTTGTAAAGAAAAGGATATCACTCATTTCATAGAAGATAATCTGAGCCAGGATATTATCAATATAGCCAATAGTTGAATCAAAGTACATTTGCTTGATCAGCCACGAAACCGACATTACAATCCTGAAATCCACAAAAATATCTTTAAATTCAAAACTCGAGAAAAATTCAATCCAAAAGGTTAAACAAAAAAATCCAAATATATGAAAAAATTAATAGCAGTTTTAATTTTTATCCTCATTGGAGGAAGTACAGTTGCACAAGTAAAAATATCAGAAATGTATCTTGCAAAAATCCTGCAGGATACCAACAACTTTGTCTTCTGTAAGGAAGATGAGATAGAGAATTATTTAGTAATCAAAACCATTGAAATGCAGCTGAGAGACACCTCGGTGTTTGTCGAAGCATTCGTAGAATCAGCCATTTACAACGGCCAGATAAAACCCTCATGCGAGTATCTTTGCATGACGGACCGTGATGGCAATGAGTTCAGATTAACAGAAAATGAACTCAAAAAATACAAATATTTAAAAGGGATTGCCGAGATTATTCTCGACAGCACGCCTATAACAACTATTTCACAGACATTAATACCTGACGATGAATAATCTCAGGTTTTTTTTGAGTTGAAAAGATGCAGCATTTAGATATATCGTCATCAACACCTCGTAAGCGAACAGTTTTATGTATTAAAATATCTGTAAATGGAAAAAATCATCGTATGTTCCTATGACGACAATCTTCTACCAAAAAAACAGAGCCTAGGTGCCGTATGCCGAGACATGAAAGCTTCAATAGATTTCGAAGTACAACCCGGTGAAATAAAATTAATTAGTGCCTGATTCAAGACATATTTACCTGTTTGATGGGTATGTAAATTTTATGCAAGAAGTGGATTGCCAACAAAAGCACATCTGATGCAAGCGAACTCTACTGCTATCATGGATCATGATTATAGATGAGAATACCAAATGCAGATGTACAATTTCACCAAAGAGGTTGTGAAACATGAAAAATACACAAGATTATGCCAGATGGAATTTACTCCATGCTATGTATGACCAGGAAAATTTGGAACAGACGATATACCAGATATAGAATTTGTAGTAGATAAAGAAATGTATGATAGTTTTGAAAAAAGATTTGAGACAGAAAGATGAGCAGGTGGTATCTGATCTACAGGATTTAAATAAGTTCCTTTCGATGGGCTTTGTACCATTCATATTTTTTTGTAAATTCTTCTTTGGGAGTAATAGCTATCTTTAATTCATCAAATTTCTGACGAAGAAGTTCAAGATTTTTTTCTTGATCTGCTTGCGTACAAAGGATTTCTAATTCGATAATATATCCGTATCATTTCGTATAATCCAAGCTCACATCGATGCCATTTCGATCAAATTGCAGACGCTTTCTCCATCGAGTAATCTCGACATCGTATCACAACGCGACGAAGAGCTGATGTAATTTTTCAAAATCCTGGGTATCAAATTGGATCTCTATTTCTTCTCTCTGATCATCATGGATCTGTCATTTTTTCATCCATATCTTGGAAAAGAAATCATTTTTCTGTATCCTCAAATCATGTTCTCCAGAAAAATAATGAGTAATCTGATTATCTTCTTTGATAAATTTTGCTTCTTGACGAAAAAAATCTACCAATTGATGATAGCTGTCTTCATCGACGAACGACCTTACTTCTACTTCGATATTTCCCATAGCGAGGTAAAATTTTTAAAGGAGCTGATTACCCTCTATGTATATTTTTCATCCCCGAAAGCAAACTAAATTTTTACTCCCGAGAGCAAAGAGAAAACAATTGAAAACCCACCAGAAATGAATATATAAAATATGTCATCCTGACCCCGACGAATTTCGGGGGAAGGATATAACTTTACATTCAGCACTCAGAATGGAAATTATTATCAAAACCCCCCAGCAAATCGCCAACATCAGACAATCAGGAAAATATCTGACTGAGCTTTTGCATAAATTAAAAAATGCTGTGAAACCATGATTAAAATTGATCGAATTGGAATGCATCGCTGAAGATTATATACAAAAAAACCATATCAAAGGCGCTTTCAAAGGATATAACTGATTCCCGACTAATCTTTGCCTCTCCATCAATGAATGCGTCGTCCACGGGATTCCCGATGGATATACCTTACAAAAAGGAGACCTCTTGAAAATCGACTGCGGCATAACCTACCAATGATGAGTCACCGACGCCGCTATTAGCATAGTCGTAGGAGGGGAGTCTGCTAACCCATTGGCATACAAATTAACCAGCACGACCAAAGACGCTCTGGATATCGCTATCCAAAAAGTCGGCCCTGGGAAAAAAATGTATGACTATTCTCACGCTGTGCATGAGCACATGATCCAAAACTGATTTGCAATTATACAAAAACTGACCGGTCACGGCGTTTGAGTGCATGTCCACGAAAAACCATATATTCACAATCATCCGTTCCATCCCGAAACCAAAACCGTTACTTTCCAACCCGGCATGGTTCTGGCATTTGAACCCATCACAGCGCTCAAATCCAAAGATTTCGTATTGAAAAAATGAAACGAGCGAAACCTCTACTGCAAAGAAAATGACCTAGGCGCTCACTGGGAATATACCGTCCTCATCACAGAAGATGGGTATGAGATATTAGCTGGGATTGTGTAAGATAAGTAGAGGAAATTTTATAAATACCCGTAGCACTAGGGAATCGCGCAGAAATTTGTAAGACATGCTACTTCAAACAGATTTATAATTAACCGATCAACCATGTCTAGAATAATTATTTTTTGAGATAGTATAAGTTGGTGAGCAAGTGATTATGAAAAACAATGACGAGCAAATAGACTTAGAGAATATTGTGACAATAACTATGAAGGCATGTCTGTATATAATTGTTGAATATGTTGAGAAGACACAAATAACTTATTACAAAGATTTGAAATAGAATCAAATCCAAGATTATCTGAAAAAACAGACAATATAGTTATATTTGCCGTTTGAATAAATGATTCTTTATATCTGCATAAAAAATGAAATAGCAAAACCAATATCGATCAATTCAGATCAAACATAACAAAATTAATCAATAAAGCTATTTCAAAATATAATAGAATTGTTTTTCTTTGACTAACAAATGTTGATGAATCAAAAACCATGCCAATTCCTTGGTCGCCAACAAAATATTATAACAACAAAGATGTTATGGAATACAATCAAGTGATTCAAAAAATATGTAAACAATCTCGTGTCCAATTTATTGATATATATAATTTGATTGATATTAATGAATTAGATGATTGATTACATCCTAATTCAAAATGACATGAAAAAATATATAATAAAATTAAAGAAGAACTAAATTTGTCCTCGTAACAGAATCCGACAACAGCTACTAGCGTCCAGCCCGACCCCGACAATTCGGGGGTGGAACTTTGGTCCGTCCACAGAGCAGCAGATGTTGTCCGCAACCACAAATTTCTCCCATAAGAGTAAGAACTACATATTTATATATTCAAATTATATTATGAAATATTTAACTGGAAACGATGAAAAGGAAGCACTTGAATATATCAATCAAGCCGCTCAAATCGCTTTAAATTCTACTTGCGAGCGCTCTCGTTGTGGTTCGGTTATTGTCCAAAATGATAAAATTATTGGGAGCAGCTTCAACAGCCCACCACAAAACGAAGAAAAACAGAGAAGATGTTCCTGCTCCAAAGACTCATATCATAAAAAGGTGACGGATAAAACTTGTTGCGTTCATGCTGAACAAAGAGCAATTATGGATGCCTTGAAAAATAATCCTGATAAAATTGTAGGTTCAAGATTGTATTTTATTCGTCTTGATAAAAATGGAACACCTTCTCCTGCTGGTAAGCCTTATTGCACGATTTGTAGCAAAATGGCACTTGATGTGGGTATAAAGGAGTTTGTGTTGTGGCACGAACATGGAGTTTGTGTTTATAATACAGAAGAATACAATGTGCTTTCTTTTCAATACACAGAATAAGCCTTCCGCCTTTAAATATATAAAGATATAAACCATGACGTACAAACACACTCAAATCGGTTATCTGATACTGGTTGTTACGCTGGCTATGCTGGTACTTTTCGCGTGGATGTATATCACAGCCTCTGCTGAACCTGTCTCAGCCGATTCCGGCAATAATCTTGCCGTGACTGCTACCATGATAATAATTCTGTTTGTTCTCGCTTCCTTTTCGTCACTCCAAGTAATCATTGATGAGAAATATTTACATATCAAATTTGGCTATGGTATTTATCAGAAAAAGTTTTCGCTTAATGATATACTGTCCGCTAAAACTGTAAAGAATCATTGGCGGTATGGACGGGGAATCAGAGGATGTTTTTGGCCCAAGATGTGGATTTACAATGTTTCCGGTTTGGATGCGGTTGAAATAAAACTAAAAAATGGTAAAACCTACAGGATAGGCACGGATCAACCTAGAAAATTAGAACAAACAATTCTACATGCAATTAAATAGAACGGCAGAGTTCATTACTTCTTCTTCACCGCGATATACGCGAGTCCCAACGCATCAGCCGTATCGTTGTATTCAGGCAAATCTTTGAGTCCAAACAGCTTCATAATATACCTTTGTACGATCATTTTATCGGCTTTCCCATTCCCGGTAATGCATTTTTTCAGCTCTATCGGAGTGTATTCCAAGACAGGGATATTATTTTTGATAAACAACATCATCAATGCTCATCTGATACCATAGACGAATTCGGCATTAGACTGATTAAATCTGGTGAAAAACAACTTTTCGATGCTTACGACGTCGATCTTGTGCTTCTTGACCAGCTTTTCAAAAAAGTTGTAAATTTCCTTTACCCTTGTAAACTGATCTTTCCTGGTAGGAGCTTTCTGATCCTGAAGCAAAATCCCAGCATCCTTGATGCTCAAATCCTTATCTATCAGCGCATATCCCAATTTTCTCACCCCCGGATCTATCCCCAATATCAAAGCAGTACTTTAAAGAATAAAAGACTATAAGTATATACTAAAATATGAAGCC
>CAYUVZ010000038.1:0-8688 GCA_964448265.1 uncultured Candidatus Peribacteria bacterium
CCTTCTAATAAGTCTCCTCAATACATATCATTTCCCCTCATTGGACGGCGTAATACCATCACGAATAAGAAAATAAGAAGTCCTTAAATGGTCAGCTATAATTCTTATTCTTCTTTCATTTCATTCGTATTTTACCTTAGTAACATTTGTTATTCTATTAATAGCAAAATCGAGAACATCAGTTTCAAAAATTGTTGCCTTCCCTTGCAACAGCGTGCACATTCTCTCGAATCCCATCCCCGTATCTACATTTCTCTGAGAAAGTTTGGAGAGAGAAGAGGTCTGAAGAACATTGTTTCCGTTAAAATTATTAAATCTATTGATGCCTAATTTTTCTCAACCAAAATTAATAAGCAAACCAACCAATCATCAATGTAGGTTTAGATACGATCTTCATTGTTTAAACCATTTTTTTATTTCTCAATTATTAGATGTATTTTTAAATTCTATAAAAATATCCTTATCTACCACAAGATCGATATATCTATATCCATACGTTTTCCCATTTTCTATGATTTCTATTTTCTTTTCTTGTTGCACTTTAAATCACACACTCTCTAGTCAATCAGCAATCATTTTTCTATATTGTTTTTCTATAAGAGCATTACCATATTTTTTATGAATATTTATACAGATTCCTATTATTTTTTCTGTTTTTTTATCAATATTCTTTTTCTCTTCCGGCTCTTCTGACCTCTCATTTTCTCTCTTTTCTTCTGAAAAATAATATTCCATGAAAACGTTGTTCCAAATTTCCAACCGATTATCTTCGTCAGATTTTGGATTTGAATCTTTTGGCGGAAATTCTTTTTTCCCCACTCGATAAAAAATCTCGGTATCAGGACCACAAGGTCAGACAGGACCTGGACTTCGCCGATTATTTTCTGCAGGCATATAGGCAATTTTATCTTCTGGCATTCATACATCTTTCCAATAGCCAGCAGTCTCCTCGTCTCTAGGAGAATCTTTATCTCCTTCAAATACGGTGACTGCTAATTTCTTCGGATCAAATCATAATGTATCGACAAGGAATTCCCAACTTCGCTGGACGGACTCTTTTTTGAAGTAATCTCCAAGCGATCGATTCCCCATCATTTCAAAAAAAGTCAGATGACTCGCATCACCTACTTCATCGATATCGACAGTTCTGACACATTTTTGGATATTGTATAATCTCGTGCCTAGGGGATGTTTCTTACCAGACAAATAAGGGATAAGCTGTTGCATCCCTGCGATATTAAACATAGCCGTAGATGTTTTATCTCCAATAAGAGATGATTCAGGCAGATATTTGTGTTTTTTTGATTCTCGAAAATTTGTCCAAACCTCTCTTAATTGTATAGATGATAATGGTTTCATAATGTTCTCTATTAAAATGAAATATTATGATAGTTGATTATGTTGGGTAATGAATTGTAATGTCACTGTGTCACTCTGAGTGAAACGAAGAGTATAACTGATATCATTCGCTAAGTTATATCCTTCGTCCCCCGACGATTCGGGGACTCAGGATGACAAACCTAGTTCAATTGTTTCAAAACTTTATTTTGCTGGATGCTATCAATGAAATCAGAAAGCGCAATCTTATTCACTCCATCATTGGTCAAGATATACATATCGGGCCTATTGCCTGTAGGTTCTGGGATAGCAATATCGACAACTTTATTGGTTCACAAATCGAATTTAAACATAAAGACATAATACAGACCATAATCATAAGTCGTCTGATCAGCAGATTTGGCTGGACGAGAATCGTAGAGTGTAAAGGTCTGATTGTCTCTATCAAAAAGGTAAACATATTTAGAACCTGCGACACTGATAATTTTTACATTGTTGGAGTATTGCAATGTCTGTTTGTCTCATCACATCAATTTAATCTCACGATAATCGAGGGTAAACGCTGTCGGAGGATTTCTTCGGAATTGATATAATTTGCCATTGCTCCAAGTGAGGAATGACCCATCGATAGCGAAATTTGATAATCCTGATGAGAAAGAAATCCCTGTCATATTGGGCGCTAGGAAATATTTTTGTCCTCCTTGATAGATAGTTTGAGATCATAAAGTATTGCGATATCTAGTAACTAAAGTGGTATTCCCAGCAGAGCTGACGCTATTTTCAAAGACATAGAAATTAGCCTTACCATAAGTGATAATGCCTCCTATATTTTTGCTAAATGGCTCGGTATCTGTATCAGTCACAGGTTGTACTCATGCTTTGTTGACAGAAAGGATATTAGCAGTATTCGTATAACAATACAATCCGTCCTTGAGCAGATTGAGGCTACATCATTTGACTGTATCACCAGCAGTAGTATTGTAATCCACCAATGTTCATCTGATATTATCATCCAACGCGCCCAAGAGTGCTGCTTTGGTTCATGCGATGATCATATTATTTCGCACAGAGAGAGACTGCAGAGCACCGATTTGAGAAAGCTCAGAACTATTGAAGGTCAAAATCTTGGTCTTTCTACCGAGACTCGCATCATCAAACTTAGCTAAATCACTTACATAAATAATATTGAACCCTTTGTAATATTCAGATTGTAATAATTTTTTGAGCTGGGCGACATCTTCTAGCCACCTTCCCTTGCTCTGCAAGGTATCTAATTTGCCAAGGATCTCCTGATATTTCACAGATTTCTCTTCTGAGGTAGGATCCATACCCTGAAACATAAACAAATCTTTCTTGATATCATCCACAGTCAAATCCACTGTAGTCCCATCAGAAGCGACATAGACATCGCTATTTGACTTGAGCATCTGAGAAAGAAGATTGACGAGCATAAATAAAATGAAAATACTGAGGACAATGACGGTAGTTTGATATTTATTTTTGAGTACGACTTTTCTAATCTTGTTGACGAGAGAATTTTCACCTACTTTCTTGCTTAAATCCAAATTGCCATGAGTTTCTCTAGGGAGCGAACCAGAAATGAGGAAGTGATAAATAAATCCAAACGCCTTCTTATCCATCCTTGCGTGCAATAATTCCTGAAAAAAGGTAGCTAAATGTACCTCTTCACCCTTCAACACATGCTCCATCTCTTTGAAATCAGAATTGTCCAAGACATCAGATATTTTCGTGCCTACATAGAGAATCTGATCATTATTTTCGATATCTCCTTCGACAAAATCTGAGAACAAATCAATTTTCCCTCTCTCATTCAACGAATTATTTAGTGAGTAATACAGCTTGTCATCTCTAAAAATCATCACGCTCGTATTTCCGATCATAGACAGCATCAATACATTATCTACGAGAATCTGGATATATCCCTTGATAGTAAAATATTCGACATCACGCACTTTATCAGCGAAAGTTTTCAGCTTTACATTCAGATTTTGCAAGGCAATTTCAAACTGAGTCTTGATATCCATCGCATCATAATGTTCCTCCTTCAATTTGTCTAAGAATTCTCCAGCGAAATCTTGGAGCAAGTCTTTTTGATAGTCAAGAAATTTTTCAGTTTCGTATCCCACGAAGACTTTGAATTTGATACCGTTGGAAAGCTCCTCAGAAAGGTTAAAGAGATGCTCTTCTGGTATGTAAAGAAGTTTTTTTTCTTTTGTGTGCATAGAGATATATTTAGCCATTAAAATTTCACAAAAACATCAACTATTTAATATGTATACATATTCATCACATTTTCAATACATTTTGTACTAAACTGTCACCAAAATTATCAGCCAATGACAGATTTTCCAAGATACGCTTGGAGACACTCAGGCACTTTGATAGTTCCATCTTTTTGTTGATAGTTCTCAATGATAGCGATCAGAATTCTAGGCGTCGCGATAGCGGTATTATTCATCGTATAACAAAATTTTACCTTCCCTTCTGCATCGCGATAGCGAAGATTTAGTCTACGTGCCTGGAAATCAAGAAACGAAGTCACTGAATGCGTTTCTCCGTAAGCGTTCCTTGATGGCATCCAGCATTCCAAATCATGAGAATTATATTTTCCTATAGCCAAATCTCAGCTACACAGTTGCAACAGACGATAAGGGATTTTGAGATCATCTAAAATCTCCATAGCATTATGCAAAATCTGATCATGAAACTCGTTAGACATCTTTTCATTTTCTGGAAGGATGACGACTTGCTCCACTTTCATAAATTGATGGACTCTATACAGCCCCGCAGTGTCTTTTCCAGAAGTACCTGCCTCTCTACGATAACATGCAGAATAGCCACAATATTTTTTTGGCAAATCTTTTTCTTCCAAAATTTCATCCATGTGATATGCCGTTACGGGTATTTCAGAAGTTCAGATCAACCACTGATTATCTCTTTCCATCCGATACGCGTCTTCCTCTCATCCAGGGAAATATCAGGTACCGACTAAACATTCAGGACTTACAATATTTGGGACATTCATAGGTGTAAATCATTTTCCCACAAGTTTTTTGAGCGTATATTGAAGCACCGCTTGCTCTAATAACATCCCATCTCATTTGAGAAAATAGCTACGAGCTCCAGCGAGTTTGACTCCTCTTTCCACATCGACCATGTCATACTGTTTCATCAATGTCATATGATCTTTCGTTTCAAAATCAAATTTGGGAATCTTACCAAAATTTTTGACGACTACATTTTCTGTCTCGTCTTTGCCGAGAGGCACGTCTTTGTGTAAAGCAGTATTTGGCATAGTTAACAATTCTTTATCAAGCTCAGCGACGACAATCTGATACTGATCTTCCAATTTTTGAATATCAATTTTTAATCATTTTGCTCATTCGTAATCTTTTTTTTCAGCCAATTGTTTCTGCTGAAATTTCATATCATCAATCTGTTTTTGAAGTTCTTTCCTCTGATCATCCTTGGCGAGAATCGCATCTACATCAATAGCTTTGCCCTTATTTTTGCAAATAAGTTTGTATCACACAACATCATCACGAACCTTCCTAATATCTATCATAATTTTTAGATTAAAATTTAAAAATGTCACTCGTCACTGTTTCCTATCTGAAAAAAATCTTTTTGTATATCATCTCCATCATCAATCTCAGACTATTGGAATTTTTCTGCCTATGGGCTTTGTGCAGACTATAATCGGTATAACGAATATGCACAGGCACTTCAGTGTATTTCAGATTTCTTCTTCTCAATTGTTCGATCAATTCATTTGCATAGTGCATCCCATCCGCAGTGATGATGATCTTTCTCAAAGCCTCCAAAGAAATCACCCTATATCCATTGTGGGGATCACTAGCCTTGGAACCATAAAAAATCCTGGTAATCAACTTGGAGATAGCAAGAATACATTTTCTGATCGGAGGCATATTTTCTACCTTGGAGCCACCGATAAATCTGGATCAAAGATACACATCAGGTTTTCTATTTTCCAAATCCAGACCAAAATTTTCATCATGCTTAATATGTTTGATAAACAGGTCCATATCTTTGACATTCATCTGTCCATCTGCATCATAGGTCACAAGCCAAGAAATCTTGAGCTGATCTCCGTATTTTTTTACGAAATTAAATCCCGTCTGATTCGCCGCACCTCATCATCTATTGATGCTGTGAGATAAGATGACAATTAATTTGTCTGGATATTGACGCTGTTTTTCCTGCAATACTTGGAGCGAATTGTCTGTCGAGCCATCATCGATGAGCACGAGTTTGAAAAATCCATGCTCGATAACTTCATCTATTACCTGACCGACTTTCTTTTCTTCATTATAGACTCTGATATTGAAGATAAACTGATCTTTGAAATCAGTATTTGTAAAATTTCTAATAGCATCCTGACATTCACGATACCCATCATTGATAGCCTCCCGAGAGATTAATCTCGTAAGCTGAAATTTATCTTTGGTATGTCTATTGAGCAGGTCAATATAGAAATAGAAAAGCAGGATCAATGAAATATACACCAGCAAATCAGCACCTCTCGCTATCCCAAAAAATCTTCCAAATTGATCTAATAAGGTAGGACTAATGGCAAATACCACAATAATTCATCATCACAAAAAAAACACAAAAAAATGCAGGATATTCATCTTTTTGCGCTTAAAAAGATCCATTCCGAATAAAATGAAAATTACTGCAGCGATAATGAGGGTAAACTGGAGCAATGACATGCTTATCCAAAAAAGGATAAAAAGTACGAGACTTATATCCTTTCTCAGCCCAAAATCAAGGAAACTGCATACAAAAAACTATTTGAGGGCAACTATTTTCTCTTCACCTGTCTTCATATTCTTAATTTTATATTTTTTGGAGGTCAATTCCTCTTTTCCAAGGATTACGACATAGGGAATCCCCTTCTTGTCAGCATATTGAAACTGCTTGGCCAAATCCTTAGCTATAGGATAGATTTCAACTATTTTGCCTTCTTTGATGTAGTCCAATGATAATGCGAAAGTTTCATCCAAAGTCTCTGGGAAATTTACAAAGAGATAATGCTCATCAGCATTTTTGAAATTTTCTTTGACACCTAGTTCCTCTGTCAAGATAAAGGCGAGTCTACTCACTCAAATACTGATCCCTATACCACTAAAAATATTTTTTGGATCTATAAATCTCGTGAAATTTTTATATTCACCACCAGAACAGATACTACCTATCTCCATCTTGTCATTGATAAAGGTCTCAAACACATATCCTGTATAATAATCTAGTCCCCTCACGATAAAGGGATCAAATTGCACAGTAATCTGCTTGTAAGAAAGCTGAGAGCTCAAATGCAAGACACTTTCGAGATTAGCAAGCTCACCAAGCACTGATGCATCAGGATGCAAAGACGAAACTGCGGTTGAAAATTTCTTAATATCTTTGCTATTTTTCAGCACCTGCGTCATTTTTTTATATTCCTCATTACTACAAATCTCTTGCAATAACGAATCAAACTCTGATGGAGTCATCTTGTAATATTTGTCGAAGGCTGAGTACATTTTGCGTATTTTTTCTTCATCGGAGCCAAAAACCGCAGAAAATAATCCAGCAAGAATTTTTTTATTGTTGATATGGATCGTCAACGTATTTTTTAATTTGAACTCTGAGAATAATTCATCCAAAGTTTTTGCAATAGGTTGGATTGTCTCCAAAACTGCAGGAACTGTGATAATATCTTTGTCCGTATCTTTATTTTCTTTTCGTATGATGTCGATGTCCGCCTGCCAAAATTCTTTGAATCTTCCTTTCTGAGACCTCTCTCCTCTCCACACAGGCTGGATCTGATATCTTCTAAATGGAAACGCGAGCTCTTCCTGCCTATCCAAAACATATCTCGCAAAAGGAACCGTCAGATCGAAATGCAGAGAATATTCTTTCAAATCTTCTCATCCTTGTGCTAAACCATACAAACCAAAAATCTGTTTGGAAATTTCGTCTCATCACTTATTCAAGACATCATTTCTTTCCACGGCTGGCGTGCAAATGTGCGTATATCAAAATTGCTGATAATTTTTTTCAATCGTCTTGAGAATCTGATCAAAGATAATTTGTTCTCCAGGACCATATTCTGGGAATCATCATGGGCGAAGGGACATAGCTGAAAGTGTTAAGTGCTAAATGTTAAGTGCTAAATATTTATTTCTAAATTTTCTTTATTTCTAAATTCTAAATTATAAATTCTAAATTCTTACTGCGCCGTATTCCCAATCTTGTAATCAGACAAAATCATGGTATAGGGCAACACTGCGTAGGCATCAGTTTTGACTTCGGATTTAAATCAGATTCATGATGATAGATAGATATAATTTTTATTATTTTTCCATACATTAAAAAGTACCATTACTCTGAGTGGCTTAGCAAAATTGACTGTCTTCGTTGTCCCTCGAAATGGAGAATTCCCTCCATTGGCAACGATTCTAAGGAGGTCGTCTCCTGTCAATTTATCTGAAGTCTTGGTAGCTGCCTTGAAAGGAAGTAATCTTGCATTGATGCTCACCACACCATCAGCTGAAACTTCTAAAGTAATACCTGCTCTCGTACCATATTGTTCCCAAACCTCTAAACCATTGATGACATACGGATACATAATACTAAAGGAAGTGTATTCCTGATCTACATTTTCCGGATCTGAATCATCTACTACGATACCAGGAAGGGCACTATCTTCAGCTCTAATAGAACTGACACCCATACCGACACCTCATTTCATCATAGGATAGACAATGCTGTTATTATTCCTATAGACAATAATAGGAGCTCCTATCTGAAGGAAAATTTTGTCTTTAAAAAATGTTTTTTTGATGTATGTATCAGCAAATGCCAAAGCCTGCTTTTCAGTCAATGACTTGGTGTAATTGTAGGTATTGTCTATCAGATTCCCATACAGCGTACAATTTTTCATATCAAAAGTATATTCAAAGGTATCTTCCTGGATACCAAGAGAAAATATTTTTAATCCCTTTTTTGTAAATCCAAGTGCTTTCAAAAGCGTCCCAGAATCACAATTTACCTGATATAATGAACTTTTTTGAGCTAACATAAGTTTAGCTCCTGTTGCGTCAATAATATAAGTCGCTCACTCATTACCAGGGTACGGTGGCATATAATAATCAGAAGTCACACTACTACTGATAGCGGACGGCGATGAGACACCAGCAGAAGAAATAGTTGACCCTCACGCAAGGCTCACACCCAATCCTATTAACCCAACGACACTGACTGAAAGAAGAAGAATTTTTTTCATGATACCATGATTAGAAAGTAAAATAGCTAATACATTAC
>CAYUVZ010000039.1:0-8669 GCA_964448265.1 uncultured Candidatus Peribacteria bacterium
GAACGTCCGCCTGTCACGCGGAAGGTCGAGGGTTCGAGTCCCTTCCATTCCGAATGTATAATAACTATCCGATACACACCTAACTGGTCCTATCGTCTAACGGTTAGGACACGGGACTTTCAATCCTGCAATCGGGGTTCGATTCCCCGTAGGACCGATTAAATGGGTGATTAGCTCAGCCCTGCTAAAGCAGGGAGTTGCTTCAGCAACTTTGGTTAGAGCAAGCCGGCTTACCGGCTGGGTCATAAGTTAATGAGTCTATATAATATGGGTGATTAGCTCAGTTGGTTAGAGCATCTGCCTTACAAGCAGAGGGTCATAGGTTCGAGTCCTATATCACCCACCATAAAAAACTATTGTTTAAAAGCTAAAAATTCTTAAATTACATATTGCCATGCGGGTCTATAGCTCAGCTGGTTAGAGCGATTGGCTCATAACCGATTGGTCGCTGGTTCGAGTCCAGCTAGGCCCAAATAAAATATGCGGACGTAACTCAATTGGCTAGAGTTTCTGCCTTCCAAGCAGATTGTTGCGGGTTCGAGTCCCGTCGTCCGCTCCATTAAGAAACTACTTCATGTAGTTTTTTTTTAGTTATAAATAATCTTCTATTACAAATTGAAAACCAAAACTTTTTATATACATATAGGGTATCATTTATCTTTTTGATACTCTCCAATGGCAAATAAAAAAAGAATCCTTACCGGCTTACAAGCTACCAGTGACCAACTCCATCTATGAAATTATTTCGGAGCGATCAAACCAATGATGCAACTCGCCGACCAATTTAAAGATGCAGAATTTTTTCTTTTCCTTGCAATCATGCATACATTTACACAATTACATACACCTGAAGAGATTAGAAGAAATAGTCTCAATGTTTTGAAACTCTATGCAGCATGCGGAGTAGATCTAGAAAAATTCTATATTTTCAATCCGGCAGATGTCCCAGGACACGCCCAATTGATGCGAGCATTGACCTGTATTACAGGGATGTGATATATGGAGAGAATGCATTCGTACAAAGACGCCATAGCCAAGGGTAAAGCAGGGGAGGTGAGTGTAGGGACGTTTTGTTATCCCATTCTCATGGCAGCGGATATTTTACTCTATGATACCGACATTGTCCCTGTTGGGAAAGATCAGAAACAACATGTAGAATATGCGAGAGATATTGCAGGCAAATTTAATAACCAATTCGGGCAAACATTCAAAATCCCTGATGTATATATCAAGGAAGAGGTCGCTGTAATCCTAGGCATCGACTGACGTAAAATGTCTAAATCGTACAATAATTATATCTGACTTCTCGATGACGAAAAGACTATTTTGAAAAAGGTTAAACAGATCCCCACGAGTGCACAAACCGTCGAAGAAAAAAAGAATCCTGATGAATGCAATGTCTACAGGATTTGTAAATTATTTCTCACTGAAAAAGAAAATCAGGACTTGAGAAAAAAATATGAGGCGGGATGACTGAGTTTTAAAGACGCTAAAGATTATTTGTACGAAAAGATTATGGCCTTCGTCCAGCCTATCCAAGCCAAATATGCAGAGATCAAGGATGGAGATATTTTGAAACTCTTAGAAAAAAATGCAAAACTGGTCAATGACATAGCAAAGAAAAAAATCGAAGAGGTCTACAAAAAAATCTGATTCACATTGTGAGCATAATTTTTCTAAAATCATTTTTTTCTATATTTTATCTTTTTATTCTTTCGTCATGAAAAAAAGTTACATCTTTATCCCTCTAGTTACGCTCTTGGTAGCTATCGGTGGAAGTATGCTTACAAACCTTGGTATGTCTTGGTATGCTACATTGGTATTAAATCCTGCGACTCCTGCATGATCATTTATTGGTACAGCTCGAACATTGATCTTTATCTACACGATGTGTTCTGCATTATATTTTCGAAAAAATTTCCCTCGTGGAAAAAAGTTCACAACGATCGCTCGACTATTTATCGCTAATGCAGTCTTAAATGTCTGATGGTCGCTTATCTTTTTCGTAGGGCATTTCGTATTATTCTCTATCATAGAAATGATTGTGTTGTGGATCGTTACATTCCTATTATTTATCCTGATGTATCGCAAAGCAAAAATTTCTTCATGGCTTCTTTTGCCGTATCTTATCTGGGTAATTGTAGCCACATATCTTGCATATCAAGTGTTAATTCTAAATTAAATAAAAACCAAAATCTGGTTTTATATTAACGGGTTTCCCATGGAATGAGATGGTAGTCATATTCAAAAGATTTTTAAGGCGATAGTGGAAATTAATGAAAATGGTAAAACCATTAGAGTCCCTGGCTGCAAAAAAGTTTGTGTCGGGATAAAAGATGAGATTTTTGCATGTGTGACCTGTAAACTCCATGGGGTATATAACTGCCTATCACAAAGATTCACACCAGACACAGAACAAACCATAGATAAAAATCTTTTTTCAGAAGATCCAAGAGAAAAAAAATCAGACTGGGATGCTTCTACTTAATTTTATTTTTTTTAATTTTTTTTTATGAACAAAGTACTTGTGACATGATCTATCGCATACGACTATATTATGCAGGTGGATAATGAATTCAAAAACATGATCCTCCCCGATCAGATAGAAAAACTGAATGTCGGATTTGTGGCTTCACATATGACGAAATCAGATGGATGAACGGCAGTGAATATCGCGTACAATTTATGATTACTTGGATGCAAAGATCAAACCCTCATGCTCGCGTCAGCAGGCAAAGATTATCAAACTGACCAAAGATTGAGTCAGTATATTGATTTTTCTCATATCCAAAAAGTGGCAGATGATTTTACTGCGTGTGCATACGTGATTACTGACCTCAAACACAATCAGATTATTCCTTTTTATCCCGGTGCGATGAATCAATCAGACAAACAATCATTATCATGATTCACTGATGTCGCGTACTGCATCGTAGCGCCTAATGCAAAATCAGCGATGATGAAGTTTATCCAAGAAGCTCATGACCTGCAAATCCCTTGTTTCTTCGACCCCGGACAAGCCTTATGACTTTTTAACAGAGAAGAACTTTTGCAATGTTTAGACGCTGCAAATTATTTAATCTGTAATGATTACGAATTTGATCTTGTCCTCAAGACTTCATGACTGAGCAAAGAAGAAATAGTAAAAAAACTGGATAAGATAATCATTACCCTGTGAAAAGACGGCGCGACATTGCTAGATTCAACGAATGAAATAACTATCCCATGATGTAAAGTCGAACATGTCATCGATCCTACATGAGCAGGGGATAGCTTTAGATCAGGACTTTTGTGCGGGCTCCTTTCAGGCAAATCGCGAGAGGCATCTATCAAGATGGGAAATGCTGTCGGTTCCTTAGTCGTCCAAAGCATGGGAACCATGAATCATACTTTTACATTGCAGGAAATAGAGGAAATGGTGAATGCTTAATTTTCCTTTGCAGGACTTTGTGAATTTTGATTTTTGGATTCTAAACATTGAATTGTAGTTATATCTTTCGACTTCGCTCAAGATGACATTTGATTTATTCAACTCACCTAGAAATAGCAAACCAAATCTTTATATTTCATTCAGATTTTTTTTAAATTTTCAAAAAAGATAATGGATAGCAAAGAAGGACAGTACAAAGTCAAAGACCTTTCTCTCGCTGAATGGGGGAGGAAAGAAATCCAATTGGCTGAGGCAGAAATGCCAGGATTGATGAGCCTACGCCAACAATATGGCAAAGATAAACCATTGAAATGAGCGAGGATTGCAGGGTGCTTACATATGACCATCCAGACAGCAGTACTTATCGAAACATTAATCGGATTAGGAGCAGAGGTCAGACGATCAAGCTGCAATATTTTTTCTACTCAAGATCACGCCGCTGCAGCTATCGCACAAGCAGGGATCCCTGTATTTGCATGGAAAGGCATGAATGAAGAAGAATTTAATCGATGTATCAAGGAAACACTATTTTTCGGTGACCAACCGCTCAATATGATTTTAGACGATGGAGGCGATCTGACAAATATGGTGTTGGATCAACATCCTGAACTGGTCGCTGGTATCAAATGAATCTCTGAAGAAACCACAACAGGAGTCCACAGATTATATGAGAGGATGAAAGCAGGGACGCTTCCTTTGCCGGCCATCAATGTAAATGATTCCGTGACCAAATCAAAATTTGACAACAAATACGGGTGTAGAGAATCCCTCGTGGACGCTATCAGGAGAGCAACCGATTTAATGCTCGCGGGTAAAGTCGCTCTCGTCGCTGGATTTGGTGATGTAGGAAAATGATGTGCTGAATCGCTAAAAAATTCTCATATGAGAGTCATCGTGACCGAGATAGATCCTATCTGTGCACTCCAAGCAGCTATGGAAGGATATGAAGTAAAAAAACTGCTAGACGCTGTGTCAGAAGCCGACATTATCGTTACCACCACAGGAAATGAAGATATCGTGACCGGAGATGCTTTCAAACTGATGAAAGACAAAGCAGTGGTGTGCAATATCGGACATTTTGATAGTGAAATCGATATGGCATGGTTAAATAAAAATTACTGAGAGACCAAGATCACGATCAAGCCTCAGGTAGATATGTACAAAATCAATGGCAAAGATGTTATCGTCCTGGCAGAGGGAAGGCTAGTCAATCTCGGCTGTGCTACGGGACATCCTTCATTTGTAATGTCCAATTCTTTCACCAATCAAGTGCTCGCACAGATGGAATTACGAATGCACCCAGAGAGATATGAGAAGAAAGTATATATGCTGCCCAAGCATTTAGATGAGATGGTTGCAAGATTACATTTAGCAAAAATCTGAGCTACCCTGGATGTGCTTACACCAAAACAAGCAGACTATATCGGAGTCTCTCCCGAAGGACCATACAAGAGCGAACATTACAGGTACTAAGATTAATTTAGAATTTAGAAAAGACAAATTTAGAATTTAGAAAAAATAATTTAGAAAAATAAATTGCATATTATCTGATGTCCTCCTATTTCTTAGAACTTCTCAACCTATTGTCCCCCTTGTGAAAGGGGGAAGCCACGGAGAACTCCGTGGAGGGGGATTTGTTATCCTCAAACAAGAAAGATAATTAGGTAAGGCGAATGGCAGATTTTAAAAACTATCCAGCTAAAACTCATGAAAAAAGACGACATCGCCATTAGCATAGTAGATAAATCAGCTATCGAAAAGATGGAAGAGAAAAAAAGAAAAGCTGAACGAATTCTGAAGTTGGCCGAAGAAAATGGTCTAGATCAAGATCCTATCCTGATGGACGAAATCAAAGACATCATCGCAGAACACTTGAAACCTGACGAAGACGATCTCGCAGAAGATGATGAAGATGAAGAATAATTCAATGATTAATGAAACTAAAAAAATCGTCCCCGCAAATAGGGAAGACGATTTTTTTTATTATTTGATACTCACTACTTTATTTAGTAGCCGATAAACTCTCTCCATACGCAAGAGTCTCAGCGACAGCGCCACTGAGGAGATTAGGATTTGGTCAGGTTCTAAATGGGAAATCTTCTGGGATATAATATCCTTTGATCTGTGAAAGACATTTCAACACATTGGTCTGTCGATTGATAGGACTGGAAGCATAAATTTTCCCGTCTTTGTTTCCATATCTGGAAAGTTGATTGATGGTATGATATCCTCCCAACGCGGAATTATTCAGCGTCACAGCGATAGCTCTCGCACCTGCATAGGCAGTGAAGAAAGGAATCCTATCTCATCTATCATTATTCCCTACATTACCGATATTGTTACTTGTACTGAGAAATTTTCCCAAAGTACTTTCAGCGAAAGCAATACAGATCACCATATCTCTATCGATGTTTGTATTTCTCGCAGCATCATCTCGGAATCAGATTTGTTGATAGATACCGACGCCAAACTTATGGAGAAATTGATCTTCTCTCGATGCCAAAGTCTCGCCAGTCATCAATTGCAGATTAGTAATATCTATCACTCTCACATATTTATCTCTCAGATATTTAATCTGATAATTGGCAGGCAAGGTATCTCTATTTCTCACAATACTTGAATCCAAGATTTCTAACGGATCGATAGCCATACCATCCTTGAATGCTGCAAAAGTTAAATTTCCTCCTTTGGAAATAAATCCTGCTCATCTGGTTCCAGGTTCACCACCACTATATCAGATGAGTTGACCTCTTCTGACGATATCTCATGGTTTCACAATACTTTTGTTTACATATTCATACTGGGTAATATATCCTTCGGTATGCATGATCAATACTCGATTGATTCCGATATCATCATTGTCCGCTACGAAATACACGACACCATCACGAGCAGCGTAAAGAGGTGTTCACTGGGTCGCTTGGATTTGAATACCTACCTGAGGGACACTATATTGCTTTTGAAAATTAATATCACCAAAATATGTTAAAATATTTTCAATAGGATACAGTGGCCAAGCAAGAGGGTAGGCGTCATCATCGAGAGCTATATCATTCAACTTTTCTAATTTTTTGCTGACATCAAAATCTACATGGTAGGTTCATTTCTTGATATCGCTAATTAAAGATACTGTTTTGTCATACACGGATTTAGTGTTATCAAAGAGATTATTGATTTTCAATTGTTGCTGTGAATTTCCATCCTGATATAATTGCATAAATTGAATCAGATAATTTTTTTGCTGTTGGAGCTGTTCCAATTTAATCTGATAATCTTCGATGCTTGCCTTGGCTTTGGATTTCATTTCATTGAGATTTTTCAGAAGTTCCAATTGCTGTGCTTCATTATCTTTAAAATTATTCAACAGGTCGTTGAGTTGCAAGATCATCGATTGGACCAAATAATCATTGGCAAGCGTACGTGGAATATTGTCAGAATTTACAATTAATTTAATATCATCTACGGAGCTGGTCTCAGGATCATAGAGCTTATTGTCCAATTTGTAAATGAAACTGGCGAAATCAGAGATATATTGCTTGGTATCTGTCATTCCCGTCCTCGAACTCTGCAAATCCTGGTAAGCTGAGAGCATCATTTTTTTGTAATTAGAGATTTTATCCAGCTTGTCTCAGATATCATTGGTGGTGAGCTTGATATTCTGGATAACGCGGACAATCTCCTTTCTCGTGGACCTATACTGATCGGAAATATTATCGCCTGTCCTTTCTACTGCATCCAAGGCATAGAGTTGTTTGATGACGGTGTCCATGCTAGATTGGAGGTTTTGCATATTTGTTTGCGCATTACTGACATCAAAATCAGTGACTTCGGTAGGTAATGAAGCCGCTTCTTGGGCATAACAAAAGCTCAAACTGATGCCGAGAATCACGCTAAGTAATGAAATCTTCTTAATCATAGGAATGTACGAAAGATATAAATTCATACCTATTATACCCCAAAACTCCCTTACAATCAAAAAAACCCCTGTTTCGGGGGTGTCTGAGGCTTGACAATTATTGTAAAATACATTAAAAAATGGTTTTATCAGCCTTTCGGCTCATCAAATCTCCTGATAAAGAATGGCATAAGCAGCAGAATAATCCCGAAAACGAAGAAGGAGACTTTCATTCACGCCTGTTTCGTAAGCATATCAGAAGCGATCATCACGAGGAAAATAACGATATTCGTAGCGATACCATACGCCACAGAACCGAATTCTTTTCTATGATCGTCTCAGATGTGGAAATAATATCTTCATTCCAGCAAATTTACAGCGATACCAAAGAATACTCCCATGAAAAAGCTGACGATATTTAATGTAATATAATAGTCATATCTATTGATAATATACGGAAAATAAATCGTCGTGAGCCCAAAAACAATCGTAAAGATAGTCACCGTCAGTCTTTTTTTCTTTTTGAAAAACATAGAAACAATATGTCAGATGATAGCTCCGATAAAAGAAATGACGAGAATCATAATAGAATGCTTGGGGACTTTATTAAATACATCGATTCAGATTTCCAACATCTTTTGCCCCAATGCCGTAGAGATGGCCCGTAAAGCACCGATAGGAAGCAACAGCCAGGTGTATTTTTTTATAATGCCAAAAATATTGGGTAGCGAAATCTTTAATGAATGAAAAAATGATTTGCTTTCAAACAATTTATCATAGCCGGTAAAGAGTGCCAGCAGATTAGTCAACAAAAGAAGTCAGACAATCAGTCGATATCAGCTTTCACCCCATTTAGCATAGACGCTAAATCCAAGATAGCTTCACAAAAGGACTCCACCGAGGATAAAAATATTAATTATTCCATTGAATGTAGCTTCTCTGTGTTCACCTTTTTGAATCTCCATCGTCAGGCAGATAGATTTGATGACAATCCAGATACCATAACCTATACCTATAGTACTGACCAAAATCACAAAGATAGGGAAAGGAAAAAAATGTAATACTGTCCCTATGACCATACAGATGATACATAGAAATCCTGCTGCAAGAATAAGCGTTTTTTTACGAAACCGATAGGCAAGTGGACCTCCTATGAGATACGCAATCATAGCTCCCAAACTAATATATCAGACGATTTCTTCCAGGCTGATATTTATATTTTGTAAATACGACCACAGGAAAAATTTGATCATAGAAATAAATATGCTTCGTAGAAACGTAATAGAAATTAAAATAATGAAATCTTTGTATCTAAGTTCGGGAATTTCTTCATCAGCATCATCT
>CAYUVZ010000040.1:0-6671 GCA_964448265.1 uncultured Candidatus Peribacteria bacterium
ATTTACTTACTATGCAATGGTATGATAGGATTTTTTGACAGTGGATTTGGAGGGATCCAAACGATGAAATACTTTAGACAGCTCTATCCGGATCTGGATTATCTTTTTTTGGCTGATGAGAAACATTGTCCTTATGGAGCCCAAGATGGTGAGATCATCCAGAAGCTTACATTTAATGCACTCCATCGGCTTTTTGACCATGGAGCGAAAATTGTAATTTTGGCCTGCAATACCGCAGCAGCTTTTTCTGTCAGAAAATGGCAGACCCAGTTTCCAGAAAAAAAGGTGCTTTCTATTACCATCCCTGGCATCGAAGAAATCCTCGCTCAAGATGATATCCAAGGGAATGTTTGAATCTTGGCGACTCAAGCCACGGTGAATTCTAATATGTATACTGAGCTTTTTACGAGGTTTGGAGGGCAATTTGATCCTTCGTTTCATTTCGTCATGGCACCTGAATTGATAGATTTGGTAGAATCAGGATTTGAAGATGACGAGAAAAATCGCAAAACAGTGCAAAAATATTTACATGCATTCGGTTCCAATATCAAATATCTCATCTTGTGATGTACGCATTTCCCTGTTTTGATGAAGTATTTTGAAGAATCATTTTCAGGAAAAATCATAGACCCTTCCTGGGAAGCAGCGAAAAAATTTGGAGCCTATCTTGCCAAACATCCTGAAATTGGTGATCAGCTTTCTCATAAGGGGACTTTAGAGCTCTTTACCACCTGAGAAGTGCAACATTTCGATCGTATTTCATCTAAGATCCTAGGTGAGAAGCTAGAGTCTGAACATTTGGAATTGTAATAGCATATTATACATACTTATCTATTTGTGTCAATCCTATTTTCTTGTGAAGCAGGTACTTTTTTGATTATTTGGTCGGGCAGGTTATACTTATTATGTCAGTACCAACTCGCTTTAATAATCTGTAGATTTAATATTCCTTGAGCTGTTGGTATAACTCAATCATCCAACCCGACTAGTCGGGGTTGGCGGTTGAGTATAACTTTAATCTTTGATAGATACCATGACTGCAACACACACACCCCACCTCTTCTCCAAGCTTAGAAAGATTACGCTAAGTATTTTGGTAGTAGCTGGAGTTTTCGTCGGTACATTTAGCTTTCTGCATGCAAGTGGAGTCCCTGGGCTACCTTTTGGCTCTGGATTAAACAGCATGTTTACTTGGCTCAATACCTGATATTACTCTAATACCTATTTCCAATATGGAGGGAATAATTTTGTCGGAGTATTTTTCTGGCAAACAGGAGTCACTTTATCCACACCTCAAAATATCACGATCAATGGTGGTACCCAATCCATCCTCTGTTCTACCCATTTGAAATGAATCTATTACAACAATCAGAGATGATGGACGATCCGACCTTTGGATACAGGAAATTTAAATATTTTAAGCTGACAAGGTGTTGGATATACTGGAATGACGATGACGGGATGATTTTTTACAAATTGTACAAATGTAGTCTGATATTCTAGTGTGCAATCTACTCAGGTCTATGGTGAAGTTAGTCATAATATCTGAGGTCAGAATTATTATTTATTTGCATGACTTGATTACAATTTCACTACCAATCAGATTAGTGGTAGTTATTTTTCTGGGACCTTAGACATCAATGGATGAGTATATAGCTGATATATTTTTGATACGAATGGAGGTATAGGTTCTATGACGATGAATATCCCTCGATGCCAATCATTTACTGGGACATCGCTTGCTATCTCTACAGGACAAAACATTACCTTTACCTGTTATGGATATAATGCAACAGGATATAGAATAGATATCTATTCTTGAATTTCACTGGTGTATTCAGATTTAGCAATGACGAATTCCACCTCATATGCCCGAACCACAGGTAATGCTCTTCTCAGCGGAAATTATACTGCTACCTGTACGGTCTTGTACGGATGAGGAACTGGTCCTCAATGTGGAAGCAATATCGCATTCAGCGTCACAGGAGCTTCTAGCTCTACAAGTTCAAGCTGATGTGCTGCAGGATTCCAGTGAGAAATAAGTTTTGTCCCTGCAAATGGAGGCGTAGTCATCAATCAGTGATTAGCTTGATATTATACAAACAAAACTGGTGTGACACTTCAGATCTGAGTTACTGATCCTACGACATATGCTATCTCTGGAGATTTTGCTCAGAGCCCATTGACGGGAACATATACGGGGACATCGATCAGTAATTATATTTCTTCAGCGATTACATTATCTTATCTCAATACATGAAATAATCTCACAAGTACCTATACCACAGGATCTTGTACATATACAGATTCTTTGAAAAAAATATATGTAGATACTGTAGGACCTACAGCTCCTAGCATTGTCAGCCCTGCAAGTGGCAGTGGCGTGTGTGCTACTTCAACATTATCACTTACTCGAAATGGATCTACTGATACCGGTGCAGGAGTTACTTCTTACATATATGAAATTTATAGCAATTCATGAATGGTTACAGGATTAGTCTTGAGTGGTAGCATGAATGGTTCCAATGGAACGGCTGTCACAGGATTGAGTGTTTCTCTTTCAAGTCTCTCATTATGAACATATTATGCGAAAGTCAAAGCTGTAGATGCTCTAGGATACACAACATCCTCTAGCAATACACCAAGCTTTATCGTAGGTACAAGTTACTGTCCCTATTCATGAACAACTATCGGAGTAATGATCGTCACTAATATTTTGCGAACAAGAAATGCTACTTTGAATACCGTATATATTTCTGATCCCTTCTTCGTCCTTGGATTGACAGGATCTACGTATGTAAGTATCTCTAAATGAATGCTGGATATCAATGGCACTGGTGTAGGGACAACTGGATATATTTCTTCTGGAGATATCTTAAATATCGAATTAATCTCTAGTGATGAATATGATACCACTGTCAGCTCAGTCATCACGGTAGCAGGACAGACAGGAACATATTATGTAAGCACGAAAGCTGAGTCAGATCTGGAATGTACACTTTCTAGCGATAAAAAATCTCAACTTCAAGATATGTATGATTTACTCAAAGCAGGATATTCTGATGATGAAGATAAACTTTTGGATTTCTTGTACACCTACCAAAGTATGCTACAAGATGAAATGGATCTGACAAATGATTGTTCATTAAATTATCTTCTAGATCTGGTGAATGCCGATATCGTAGACAATGGTCAAGGAGAACCTACAGGTCTTCACACTGCACCGAACTGCAAGACCTATACTATCTGATATGATAGCGAACAAGAAGCATACTACTCTCCTGATATGCGTACGAGATATTATTTCGTCAACCGTGAGACATTGATCAGAAATATAGATTACTACAATCCAGGTGATTGTCATATCAATACCTATGGAAGCAATCTTCGAACCAATGATACTTCTGATGCCTCTAGGCATATCGCTCCAAATGGAAAGATTTATACAATTCAGGTTGCTGATGGCAGTTACACTTCTGCAGAGTTTTCATCTGCAAAATATTTCGATTCTCTAGATGGGATTACTAGATATATAGATAGCAAAAATCCTGCTAAGGAGATCTGGAGTCATACGATAGATGCAGATTTCACTCCACTCACCTATGCGGCACCTAATAATAAAGAATACAAAATATACAAAACAAGCAGATGATACATGTCATACAAACTCTTGAAAGTAAAATACTTTACTACACTGACTGAATTAAAAAATTATATCAATTCACGCAATCCTGCCTAATTCCTCCATCTTTTAATCTATGAATCTGTTGGTATGATAAAAAAGACCTCACTCCGAATATCACTATCATTGCTTATCATCATGAGCATCATCGCTGTATGAAAATTTTCTCATACCTTCGCAGATACTTGGACTCCATGAAGTTGGCTTAATGCAGATTTCTGGACTCAAAGTCCTACCGATGCAAATATCAGATATGCCTTGTTTGGTGATGGAACTACAGGATCTACGGCATATACGAAATTACGAAGTTCTAGTTGTGTCCCTACAAGTGTAGTATATGTCACACCTGCGACTTCTCTTCGATATCATGTTCCTGCGAATACTATCTATATATTAAGTTGAGGGACTTATCTTCTTAGTGGAGTTGCTAATTACACAGGAAGTTGTTCAGCTATGGTGGGAAGATGAGATGTAACTATCCGCCTTGCTACAGGTGCAAAGATTCCAGTAGTTTCGACGAATAATGTTATTATAGATAACATCAAATTTGATTTTTCTTATGGATGATCTCGTGGAGGGATTTCAGATACCTCAGAGAATATCACGTTTAATAATATCCAAACCTATGGGAATCCATCACTTGGAATATGATTTTATCTTACCACATCTACTGGTGTACTTGTAAGTAATTGCCAGTCATATAATAATCTCATAGGATTTAATACCGATGGATATCTTTCTAATTCGGCCATAAATAATTCACAAGCATATAACAATAGTACTTGAGTTCATATTGCCTTTGACACTCCCTATCTTTCAATCAATAATTCACTCATCTATAATAATAACGCCTGAATAGAAACATGGAATTCACTGATAGTAAACAACAGTGTTTTGTACAACAACATTATTTGAATGTATAGTGCCTATCCAAGTATATTTACTTTTAACATGGTATATATCTATAATAATTTATATGGAATTCAATTAACCTGAGATACATTTAATTATTATGGGACTTTGAAATTATTTAACAATGGAACAAACTCTACCTGATCAACCTTGGTTACAGCTTCTTCACTTTCGTTTCGAGAAGCTTGAATTCTTGATACTACCGCTGCCACTATGGATTATGACTGGGTTGCTAATCCACAAAATGGGAGTGGAGTATCTTTGCTCAATGGGACAACACGATCATCACTGAGATGAAATTTCTCTTTCGATTATAGCAAAACTCCACTCAGATATATCTATGGATTGAATATACTTAAACAAATCACACCTGTCCGATATCATAATGGGACACTTGAACAATACTGAAGCGATGGGTCGGATTATCTTTCATCCAAATATATTACCGAGCCAGAATCTACATTGAATGTAGACGATATGGCTTTGGTTAATCAATATTTCTGATCATGATCTCTCTACACGCAAAATCGAGCGACAAACGGATGTTCATTGTCAGCATTTCAAGTCGTGCATGTGGCACCTCAGACTTTTCACTCTACTCAATTTTTACAGGATCACACTATCTATATACTGACAGGTGGGACGTATCAATTCCAATGGTGAGGAAGTAGCCATACGAACTATATACTGACAGGTGGGACGTATCAATTCCAATGGTGAGGAAGTAGCCATACGAATTTCTTTGCATTTAGCGGAAACTGTATCGCTGTCATAGGGAACACTCAGACTAAATTAGAAAAGTGGGTAACATGAGCGGCAGGAGCGGTAGATAATACTTTCTATGCGAATAATAAGCGTAACCTTATTATAGATACCATGAAGGTGGATGGGAAATACAATTCATCACTTTGTTTCCCAAATTGTAATCTGACTAATCTCGTAGATGCTGGAATCAAATTTGACTGAGCGACGAACAATACTACGATCAACGATGTTCAATCATATCATAATGATGAGTATGGAATTTATTTTGGTCTTGCTTCTCATCACAATTCTATCATCAATAGCCAGGTATTTAACAATGGTATCGCCGGTGTTTTCATGTACTACTCTTCTAATTACAATGTCATCAATAATACACAGACATATAATAATAGTGGATATGGAATCCGATTTGCAAATGGATCAAATAGAAATGCAATGAATAATCTGTTGGTCTACAACAATCAGATTGGAATCTACGGTGATCTTACGACCAAAGAAAATGTGTTGAATAACGCTTTGATATACAATAATAGTGCCGTCGGGATTTCTCTCAAAAATTCTTCTGGAAATATTTTGAACGACGTGAATCTGTACAACAACGCGATTGGGATCAAAATCATGAACAACTCTTTGAATAATACTTATTACAGTCAGCTTTGATTATTTGATAATACAACAAACTTTGTAGGAACAAGTGGTAGCGATACTTACTTCTCTGCAGGATGAGGGAATCTATTTAACACTCCTTCATTTGTTTCAGGAAGTAATGGAATGGATTGTGCCTATGTTACAAACGCAACAGCCGATGCTTCAAATACACTTCTCAGCTGAAACTGTGCTACTACCTGATATAGATCTTCTTTCGTTGTGAATCTTTTGTACGATGGATATGTCAGTTATTTATTTTGACCTCTTGTGCCTTTTCAAACACAACCTGTAGGATATGATACTTCAAATACTCTTGTATCCGTGTGAACACAATTTGATACGACAAAACATATCGCAGAAGTATTCGCGATTACTGATGATGTCCCTGAAAATGTCAGCTTTGCATCAAGCGGTTGATTGGAATTGAATGTCCTATATACAAGTAATGTCTATACTGCCAGTTTCATCAATACCACTATTACAGCCAATTTGGTACTCACTCCTGCTACAGCAAGTGGATATCTTCTGATCAATGGAATTAGTGCTGGACTCACCTGACAAGTACACAATGGAGATCGTATTCAGATCGCTGTTAGAACTTCTACAGGGTATCTTCAGACCATTAGTTGATGAGTAACACTTTGATCCGTAAATACTTGATTTA
>CAYUVZ010000040.1:6771-8468 GCA_964448265.1 uncultured Candidatus Peribacteria bacterium
ACATGACTCTTTACTATCACAACAGTTTCCGCTGATCATACTCCTCCATCCACACCAAGTAGTATCTACCCACTCAGTGGAGAAGAAATGTTTTTCGTGGTATTCAATTGGAATGCTTCTGTAGATACCGGAGATGGATTAAGCGGATATATCTATGAAATATCTGATGAAGATGATTTCTCTGATATTATCCATACCTGATATGTGAAAATGCAGTCATCAACTTTTGGATCTCCTAGTGATGATGTAGATGAAACCGATGGAGTATACTATTGGAGGCTCAAGGCTGTAGATAAGGCAGGGAATGTTTCTCTTCCAAGTCAGACATGAAGTTTTGAGATTGTTGATTTCAATGATTGGTCTTTAAATGATAAAACTGATGCAAATACAAATACTGAATACGATAGCGATACGATTACTTTGGATGGTATCCCCGCTTGATATAGTTTGGATGTCCGTATTTCGACATGAACTTTGTACAAAAACGATATTGATAAATGAACATGAACTACGGTGACCAACGATGATGTGATTTATATTACCATCAAATCGAGTAAAAAATATGAGAAAAAAATCAGTTCACTCCTTACCATAGCGAATAGAGTATTGACCTATGATGTTACGACCAAAGTAGAGTGAAGTAGCAATAATTGTTCTTTGAATGCTACAGACAAGGAGACTATTCAATTTATTTATAATAATCTGATAGGAAGTTATTCTGGTAGCAACTTGGATAATTTCACCACGACGATGCAAAGCATGCTCAGAGATCAGATTGATTTGACCAACGACTGTAATCTGCAATATCTTTCAGATTTGATCAATGGAAGCATTACGATAACAAGTACGGGGACTCATATAGCACCTAACTGCAAGTCTTACGCCATTGCGTATGAAACTACGCTGTCAGGATATTATTCATCGACATTTACCAAGCCGATTTATTTTGCGAATACAAGTTCTTTGAATAGATACATCGATAGCAAGAATCCCGGTGATTGTCATCTCAATAGTTATACGACAGCGTATCGATATTTTACAAATGCAGATTCATCTAGGCATGTAGCATTAAACGGTAGAATCTATCGTCTCATCTCAGACGCTGATGGATACACTTCACCTGATTTTGTTAGTGTAAAATATTTCAAGACATTGGCTTCGCTTCGTAGTTATATCGATGGGAAAAATACCCCTGCTACGATATGGAATCATACGGTAGATGACTCATTCACACCGCTCACCTATATCGCACCCAATGAAAAATCGTATCTGATCTACAAAACAGATAAGGGCTATATGTCCTACAAATTACTCAAGCCAAGGTACTTCGCAACCTTAGAAGAATTAAAGTCATACATCAATGTTAGAAACCCTGGATAGGGATTTAATTCCATCGAATTCGATAGGTTTAAATCGTAGGGGCGGATATCATCCGCCTTTTTTATATATTTTAAAAATTGGGCGATTAATAATCGCCCCTACAAAACATTACGAAATTTTTATCTCCCATACGATTTTCCTATCCCACGAAATGATCTGTGATTGCTAGATGAACTAGGCGAAGAAGTCTTTGCCTTCCCGTAGCGAGTTTTGTGGGACAAATAAGGTCTTCCTCCTGGAGCGAGATTTGCTCTCTTAAATTTACCAAACTTGTCGGTGGATTTGTCCAGACGAAAGGAAGTAAACTGTCATAAAGC
>CAYUVZ010000041.1:0-8401 GCA_964448265.1 uncultured Candidatus Peribacteria bacterium
AGACTACATTGACTGCAGCTATTACTGCTGTATGTGCTACAAAGGGTTTCGCAAAGTACACCCCTTATGATCAAATTGATAACGCTCCAGAAGAAAAGGCAAGAGGTATTACTATCAACACTAGACACGTTGAATACGAAACTGAAACTAGACATTACGCTCATATCGATTGTCCAGGACATGCCGATTATGTTAAAAACATGATCGTTGGTGCTGCTCAGATGGATGGAGCTATCCTCGTAGTTGCTGCTACAGATGGACCTATGCCTCAGACAAGAGAACATGTTCTTCTTGCTCATCAGGTTAATGTTCCTAAGATTATCGTATTCTTAAACAAATGCGATATGGTTGCTGATCCAGAGGAATTGGAATTAGTAGAAGAAGAAATTAGAGAAGTATTGAAGAAAAATCAATACGATGCTGCCAATACACCTATTATTAGAGGATCTGCTCTCAAGGCTATGGAAAATCCAGATGATGAGGCTGGTGCTGCAAAATGTATTTGGGATCTTCTCAAAGCATTGGATGAATATATTCCTGTCCCAGAAAGAGACACTGCTAAACCATTCTTGATGCCAGTAGAAGATGTATTCTCTATCAAAGGAAGAGGTACTGTTGCTACAGGAAGGATAGAAAGAGGTATTATCAAGATGAATGAAGAAGTAGAAATATTAGGTCTTGGTGCTGAACCAAAAAAGACTGTCATTACTGGAGTAGAAATGTTCCACAAATCGTTTGACAGCGCTGAAGCTGGTATGAATGTTGGATTGCTTCTCAGAGGTATCGACAAAGAACAGATCGAAAGAGGTCAAGTAATTTGCAAACCAGGTACTGTGAAGGCTCACCAAAAATTTGAAGCTGAAGTATATGTATTGAAGAAAGAAGAAGGTGGAAGACATACACCATTTATGACTGGATACAGACCTCAGTTCTTCTTGAGAACTACAGATGTCACTGGTACTATTACTCTCAAGTCAGGTGTAGAAATGATTATGCCTGGTGATAATGCAAAAATCGATGTAGAGCTTATCTATCCAGTAGCTATGGAAGATGGTTTGAGATTTGCTATCAGAGAAGGTGGTAGAACAGTTGGTGCTGGAGTAGTTACAAAAATATCTGCCTAATGCTTATATAAGTTTTCTTGTTCTTTAGTGCTCCGGACAGATTAGCTTTTGTTCGGAGACCTAAATAATAAGAATTATTTTTAATATCTATAATATACTCCTATGGTCGAGAAAAAAGTAGCCGAAAAAAAAGCTTCACAAAGCAAACTCAGAATCAAGCTCAAGAGCTATGATATAAAAATGTTGGAATCATCTGTAGGTAAGGTGGTTGGGCTTCTGATCAAATCAGGTGCTACACTCAAATGACCTATACCATTACCCAAAAGTAGAAAGGTATATACAGTCTTGAAATCCAACTTTAAATACAAAGATTCTAGAGAACAATTTGAAAGAATCACCTATTCTAGGATGATTGATGTCGTAGAACCAGGTGCAAAGACTATGGAATATCTTCAAAATCTTGCAATACCTGTTTGAGTATTAGTAGATGTGAAAGTTTTCTAGATAGAATAATTAATAGATTACGAATTACGGATTACGAATTAATTTAAGAATTTTACTCTCTATAAATATAGATCCATGAAAAAGGGATGATTGGTGGTCAGAAAAAAAGAAATGACCAAAATACGAATGGATGAAAAGTTTGTACCCGTTACGGTAGTAGAACTTTTGCCACAAGAGATCGTTAGATACAAGACTGCTGAAAAAGACGGATATCTTTGTGCTGTTGTTGGTGTCGAAAAAAAACAGTTGAAAAAAGAAAAAGGTCAAAAAATAGAATATACCATGGTGACAGAATTTGGCGTAGACGAATGATTTGTCCAAGGACATGAAGCAGGGAAGGCACTAGATGCATCATTTCTAGAGTGAGTTACTGTAGTAGATGTCATCTGATTTTCCAAAGGTAAAGGATTCCAGGGTATGGTCAAAAAATGGCACGTCAAAGGTATGTGAGCAACTCATGGACATAAATTTACGAGAACAGGTGGATCCAAAGGAAATAGAAAACCTAGAAGAACTATGAAATGACATCCACATGCAGGGCATATGGGGACTGAACGCATTACGCTCAAAGACATTCAGATTGTTGATTCTTTTGACAAAGATAAAGAGCATTTGTTTGTTTTGAGAGGATCTTTACCAGGCGCGTACAATTGATTACTGAGTCTGATTATTAAATAATTAAAAGATTAGAAAATTAAAAGATTAAAAAATTATCGTATAAAAGTGTTTTACAATTATCCTTAAAAGAATGGCATACAGTATAGATATCTATGATAAAACAGGAAAGGTCGTTTCTGCCTTTGCTTTGGATGAAAAGCTTTTTGCTGATGATCTGATCAATCAAAATCTGATGCATGAATATTACATCTTGCAGACCAGTAATGCTCGTATAAATATCGCTCAGACTAAATGAAAATGAGAGATCCATGGGACAGGTAAAAAAATGTATAAGCAAAAAGGTACATGATGAGCTAGAGCTGGTATGAAAAGTTCCCCTATCAGAAGATGAGGATGAGTTGCCTTTGGTCCTAGATGAAATGAAAATTTTGTCAAAAGTATGACCAAGAAATCAAGAAGACTTGCGCTCAATAGTATTATCAGTCTCAAAGCTAAGGATAATGAATTGATGGGATTGAAAGATTTCACGCTATCTGCTCCCAAAACCAAAGAAGCTCAATCTATTTTGAAAAATCTATGAGTACAAAAAAATAAAGTATTATTTGTCTTATCACAAAATGATGAGAATATCATCAAATCATTTAGAAATTTAGATAACGTAAAATATTTGTTAGTCAACTACCTCAATCCACAAGATTTACTTAGTCATTCCAAGATCGTGTTTTTGGAATCAGCATTAAAAACTTTAAATAAGAATAAGGATATGTCACTCTGAGCGGTTTAGCGAAGAGTATAACAGTTATATCCTTCACTGAAACGTTCAGGATGACAAGAGATAAATACACTGTTTTAATTCATTTGTAATTTAGAAAATGACGTACAAACAAATACTGCAGGCGAGAGCTAAGAAAAACGTGACTGCGAAAGCACTCAAAAAAATCTCTCCTTATGAAGTGATTGCTTCTCCTTTGGTCACTGAAAAAACTCACAAACAGCAAGAATCTACCAACAAATATACCTTCAAGATTCACAAAGATGCAAACAAAAACGATGTGAGACAGGCTATAGAATTTATCTACAAGATCTCTCCAGAAAGAGTAAATGTGGTCAGTGTAGTCTTCAAATGAAGAAGTCAGAAAAAACTCGTGAGAAAGGCCTACAAGAAAGCTATCGTCACTCTCAATAAAAAAGATAAAATAGAACTCTGATCTTAAAATATGTTTTAACTCTCTAGCATTGTAAAAAATGACATTGAAAACCTATAAACCATATACTCCCTCTAGACGTTTCATGATTGGATATGATTTTAGTGATCTTACCAAAAAGAGACCAGAAAAATCTCTCCTTCGTATCCAGAAAAAAACTTGAGGAAGGAATAACCAATGATGTGTAACTTCAAGATCTATGGGAGGAGGACACAAGAGATATTATAGGCTTATCGATTTCAAAGGATATGATAAAGCAAATATCCCTGCTAAAATCGCTAGTGTAGAATATGATCCTTATAGAACATGTAGGATTGCATTACTCAATTATGCAGATGGAGAAAAAAGATATGTCATTGCATGGAAAGGTATCAAAGTAGGAGAGAAAGTTTCCTGTGGAGACCAAGCACCTATCCTTCCAGGTCATAGAAAACAACTCAAAGAAATCCCTGAATGATTAAACATATTCAATCTCGAAGTGACACCATTTTCTACAGGAAAACTCATCAAAACTGCTGGTGCTTATGCTAGCCTTGTGGGTAAAGATGCTGTATTGAAGATTGTATTCATCAAATTACCATCAGGAGAAGTTAGAAAATTTAATGAAAATTGCCGAGCAACTATCTGAGAAATAGGAAATGATCAACATCAAAATGTCGTTATCGGTAAAGCAGGTAGACAAAGATGGATGTGAAAAAAACCTCATATCCTCGGTAAAAATATGAATCCATGTGATCATCCTCATGGATGATGAGAAGGACATTCACCTATCGGTTTGAAAAAATGACAAAAATCATTTGCTGGTAAGAGAGTGACTGCTGGTATCAAGACAAGAAAAAGTAAAAAATGGTCAACGAAGTTTATTATCTCTAAGAGGACTAAGAATTAGTGTTCTGTCATCCTGACTCTGAAACATCCTGAACCAAGTTCAGGATCAGCGTGACTAGTATCAACATTTTATATTTTGCATTAAAAAAATGGCAAGATCGTTAAAAAAATGATTCTATGTGAATGAAAAAATACTGCTCAAGGTCAAAAAAATGACAGAATCTGGCGACAAAAAAGTAATCAAAATACGAGACAGAGCATGTCAGATTGTCCCTGATATGATCGGATTTACGTTTGCAGTACACAATGGCAAACAATTTATCAGTGTCTATGTCACTGAAGATATGATCGGGCACAAAATGTGAGAGTTCGTACCTACAAGGACATTTAGAGGACACCCGTTTTAAGAGAATTTATAATTTAGAAAGTAATAAATCATTTAAAATTTAATTATCATAATGGCAGAAAATTTGACAGCAACATTAAAATATGCATTGGTATCTGACAAAAAGATGAATATCATTGCAAAGATGGTAAAATGAAAAAAGGCAGAAGACGCTTTGTCTTTTCTCAATTTATTACCTAAAAAAGCGGCGAAGATTTTGCACAAAGTTATCAAATCTGCATATTCCAACGCGACCAAAAATGCAAGCAATGATGCCAAAAAATTATACGTAGAAAAAATCCAAGTAGGAAGGGCTCCAAAGCTCAAGAGAATCAGATTTGTATCAAGGTCTAGGATTAGTCATTATGTGAAATATAGATCATTTGTGAAAGTTTTTTTACATGTTAAGTAATTTGTGCCATGGGATCAAAAGCAAATCCAGTAGGAATGAGAGTCGGGATTATAAAATCTTGGCCATGTGAATGGTTCGCTAAACAAAAGAGAATGTGAGCTGATTTTTTTGTTGAAGATATCAATATGAGAAATTTTGTAGAGAAATTTTTTCCTAGAGCTGGAATCTCAAAGGTAGTTATTAGAAAAACTGCCAAAGAATGAGAGATTATTATATTCTCTTCCAAGGTAGGAGTATTGATGTGAAAACAATGAGCCAAAGTCAAAGAATTTGAAGATGCATTGAAGAAAAAATTCTGAAAAGATATTAAGATTAGTATCAAAGAAGTAAAAATCCCTGAACTATCTGCCAAGATTATGGCTGAATTTATGGCTACACAGTTAGAGGCCAGAATGCCTTATAGAAAGGTTGCCAAAAATTTAGTACTCAAAATCATGGAAAAATGAGCTTCTGGAGTCAAAATTCAAGTAGGATGAAGACTTGGATGAGTAGACATTTCCAGGACAGAAAAGTTTATCCAAGGAAGAGTATCCTTACAAACATTTAGATCAGATATTGATTATTGTTATCTTCAAGCAAGGACAAAATATGGTATGCTCGGAGTCAAAGTTCGGATAGAAAAATGAACTCTCTACAATGCCAAGACCAATGCAGCAGCTAATGCTAATAAAAAAATAACTTTATAGTACAAATCTTCTTCTTTATTTATTGTTTGTTAACGATGTTATTAACTCCCAAAAGATGGAAATATAGAAAGCCTCTTGTGCAACAGCTCAAGTGAAAAAGCTATAGATGATCTCTAGTTTCTTTCTGACAATATGGTCTGAAAGCTACTTCTAGCGGATATCTTACCAATAGAGAAATTGAAGCTGCCAGAAAAGTTATCGTCAGATCTATCAAAAAATCTGGTAAGATGTGGATCAGAGTATTCCCTGACACGCCGTTTACCAAGAAGGGATTAGAAATGCCCATGGGTAGTGGAAAAGGAGATGTCGATGTCTATACAGCTGCAGTGAGAAAATGAAGAGTCATGTTTGAAATTATGTGAATCCCCAAAGAACAGGCTCAATTATTCCTCATCAAGGCATCAAAAAAATTATCCGTGACTGCAAGGTTTGTAGAAAAAGGAGAGATAAAATAGAGTTACGAGTGTGTCATCCTGAGTGTTTCAGGATATAACTAATCACATTATACTCTTCACTGCGTTCAGAGTGACAAAACCTAATACTTTAACACTTTAACATTATATTCATGAAAGGGAAAGCATTATTTATGAAAGAATTGATAGAGAAATCTCCCAAAGAATTAGTGGAGATGAGAAGAACTCTTAGCAAAGAGTTGTATTCTTTGAAGATGAAAAACGCGATTAGATGATTGAAAGAAACTCACAAAATCTGACAAACTAAAACGAAAGTTGCCAGACTCAATACTGTTTTATCTGCTAAAGGAAAAGAAAAAAATGGTGGTAATAGGAAATAAGAGTATCAAAGAATTGGTATGAGAAGTCGTCAGCGACAAAATGAGTCAGACTCGTGTGATTTTGATAAAATCTGTGAAAACACATCCTTTGTATAAAAAAAGATTCATCGTGAAGAAAAAATATTATGCTCATGACGCCAAAAATATCTCTAAAGAATGAGACAAAGTTAGAATTAGAGAATGTGTCCCTATGAGCAAAACCAAAAAATGGAATCTCGTAGAGATCATTAAATAATTAATCAAATTACGCCATTACAAATTACAATATCATCAGTTTTACATTGTTATTTACTGTTATGTTAAAAAATGAATCAGAGGTCGTGATAGCAGACAATACGGGAGCCAAAAAAGGACAGATATTTAGAATCTTGAAATGATCTAATGCAAGGACAGCTACGATCTGAGATATTGTAGTTATCGCTATCAAAGAGGCTTTGCCTACGAGTGCTATCAAGAAATGAGATATCGCTAAAGGGTTGATTGTTAGAATTAAAAAAGAAAAGCAAAGACCTGATGGTACCTATGTGAGATTCGGTGATAACGCAGTTATCCTGATGTCAGTGGATGTAAAATGAGAATTGAAACCTATCGGGAAAAGAATATTCGGTCCTGTCGCCAAAGAATTAAAACAAATGGGGTACAAAAATGTAACGAATATGGCGGAGGAAGTAGTGTAATAAAATGATTAAAAGATTAGGAAGATTAAAAAATTATTAAAATTCCCAGTTGCAAATAAACCAGTAAACAAATTCCCAATGCCTATTTATTCTTATTTATTATAGAGAAATGAAGAAATTAAGAAAAGGAGATCCTGTCATCGTAATTGCAGGGAAATATAAATGAAAGACTTCAACTATCCAAAGTATGGTAGGTGATGGACTTGTCATAGTCAAAGGTGTAAATGAGGTCAAAAAAGCTATGAAAGGGAAATGATTTATCAAAAAAACTTTGCCAATCCATATTTCCAATATCATGTATTATATGGAAGCAGAGAAAAAAGGTACTAAAATAAAAATCTCTGTCGATAAAAAATGAAAAAGAATCAGAGAAAGTAAGAAATTTAAAACAGCTCTCAAATAATTCTTTATATATTCTTATTAATTATTCATGAATACGTTAGATTCCTTCAATAAAAATGTAATCAGGCCATTACAAAAGAAGCTTGAGATCAAGAATATCAATGCTGTTCCGAAGATTGAAAAGATCATCGTGGCTATCGGTATTGGTTCTCTTGCTACGAGAAAATCAATCAAGGATTTTGATGAATTTGAAAAGATAATCACCAAAATTACCTGACAAAAATCTCGTGTGATTAAGTCAAAAAAATCTATTTCAAACTTCAAATTGAGAGAATGAATCCCTGTAATGTTGCAGGTCACTCTCAGAAAAGCAAGAGCATACGATTTTATCGATAGATTTGTAAAATTAGTCATGCCGAGGATGAGAGATTTCTCTGGATTGACTGACAAGGTTTTTGATGGACAGTGAAATGCTAATATCGGATTACCAAATTATAATATCTTCCCTGAATTAACTCCTGATGAGATTGTCACTCCTATGGGAATGCAGATTACTATCGTTACCTCTACCAAAAACAATGTCCATGCTAGAGCATTGTTGGAAACTATCGGATTCGTTTTTAAATAAACATAGATTTATCTTCTTTATAGTATTTTAATGGCAAAAACTTCTTTGAAAGTAAAACAGTGGAAAATGTATGAACAAAGGTTTGTACAGGGTAAAGCACTCAAGCAACCTACCAAGTATTATAATAGATGCAGATTGTGTGGGAGATCAAAATCCTATATCAGAGATTTTGGTGTTTGCAGAGTTTGTCTCAGAAAATATGCTAGGGAAGGTACTATTATGGGACTTCGCAAGGCAAGCCGATAGTATAGTGTTAAAT
>CAYUVZ010000042.1:0-8367 GCA_964448265.1 uncultured Candidatus Peribacteria bacterium
ATGGTGTTATAACAGAAATTAAATCAACCCAGCACACAATTTTGGTCTTTTAGCCGAAATTTATAAGATAATCACCTCTGGTTCTAGGCTTACTTGAAAAAGCTCTAGGACTTTTTTTTGGATTCCTTGAGCGAAGGCTCGGACATCAGTACCAGTTCATCCATTGTTAATGAGGACGAGGGCATGTTTATCGTATGTTCAAACCAATCATTCTTGTTTCCCCTTGAACCCTGCAAGGTCAATAAGCTGTCCCGCGGATAATTTTATAAACATTGAATTATTGGGGTCAGGGTGTCCTATTAATTCTGGATAGCTCTCTTTGAGCTCCGCATATTGCTGTTGGGAGATTATAGGATTTTTGAAAAAGCTTCCTGCTGTTCCTATCTCCTTCCGATCTGGGAGCTTGGATTTCCTAATATTTACTATGGTCTCGACTATCTTTTCCAATGATAATTCCTGCCCGGATAAAACTCATTGTAAGTCTTTGTACTCTATTTTAAATTGATACGCGGGAGTCCATTTTTGTAAACGAAATATGACTGAAGTAATGATGATTTTGTCTTTCCGTTGATGTTTAAATACACTATCACGGTAAGAAAACTCGCATTCCTCATGAGTCAATGTCACCTTTTCTCAGGTTTCGATATTGATTCCTTGTACGGAGTGGATGATGTCTTTCGCTTCCAATCAGTATGCTCCGATATTTTGCACAGGAGCAGAGCCTACTTGTCCTGGGATATATGATAGATTTTCTGCTCAGCATCGATGATGCTCTACACATCGAAGGATGAAATCATGCCGATCTTCTCCAGCTCAGACCTTGACTACTACCTCCCCCGTTTCATTTTCTGAAATAATTTCTCTGCCCGGGATCGAAATCTTGATCATCACTCCAGCAAAATCTTGGGTAAATAAAATATCTGCTCCTCATCAGAGGATGAAAAACTTATTTGTTTTCAACACCTCCGATTGAAGCAATTGAGCCACATCGTCTTCGGAAAAAATCTCGACAAAAAAATCAGCTTTTGCGTTTACATGGAAAGTATTGTAATTTTTCAATGAAAAGTTTTTCTGGATACTGATCATGTTTTTAATGGAGAATTAAAAGCTAAGTCAACACTCAAATCACTTCGATATGATGCGTCTGAGGGAACATATCTACAGGCTGGAGCTGTTTGAGATGAAATCATAATTTGAGAAATTCCTCTATGTCCCTCGCCATGGTGATAGGATTACAAGAGATGTACAATACCTTGAAATCTGACTGTTTTTTCAAGTCCGCGATCGTGGCAATGACATTTTTGTGGAGTCCATCTCTGGGAGGATCGACAATAATTAATCAAAATTCTTTTGCACGATCTTTGATCGTAGGGTGAGCAGTGAATGCTTTTTCAGCAGGATTTGCAAAAAACAAAACATCGTTTTCGAGTCAGTTTATCTTCGCATTATGCAAAGCGTCTTGGATAGCATCTTCCACGATTTCTATTCAGATTATTTTATTTCATTTACCACTTTTGAGAAAAGTCAGTCCGATACTTCAAGTCCCACAGTATAAATCTAGAATCGTTCACTCAATCATCCCGACCATTTCCATCGCTTTGGAAAAGAGCTGTTGGGCTCAGACGGTATTGGTTTGGAAAAATGAAAAGGGTGATATTCTAAAAACGACTTCTGTGGCATCAAAGATTAATTTTTCGTACATATATCCATCTCATCGCAAAGTCTTGGTCTCGCAATCCTGGCTTCTGATGATATCTGCCAGACCATTGTTGTAGGTAATGACACATGAGGTAATATTTTTTTTTAGAAATTCATCCTTTTGAAAGAGGTCTAATAGATCGTCTCGTTTCATATTTTTTTTGTCTTTTAGATTGTCATTTGCTACTGCCAGATTGACGAGAAATTGGTCGGTATTACATCCTTGTCTGATCACAAGATGACGAAAAAATCCCTGATGTGTCACCTGGTCATAGACGGGCAATCCTGATTCTAGACATAATTTTTTGATATACTGATAGAGCTCATTTGCCTTGTCTGAAATCAGTCCACACCTGTCTATATCTACGACCTTGCTAAATTCCCCTTGTTTATGAAATCCTAGACTCCAGTCGGAGAGTGTTTCATTTATTCAGGATGAATTTTTTGTAATATACTTCCCAAAAGAAAATTCGATTTTATTTCTGTATCATTTTTCCAGTGGAGAACCGATAATCGGCAATATTTCAATATCTGGAATCAGTTTTTTGATTTTGGTAAATGAATCATGGATGATATCTTCTTTCAGTTTTAATTGCGTAGGATAGCTCAGAGACTGTCGTTTGCATCATCCACAGCCGACCTTCCGTTGGGGTTTTGAATGTTGAGTGTTAAGTGCTAAGTTATCATTTCCGAGGGTAGAAAAAAAGTGAGGACAGAAAATTTCTCCGTCCATATACTGAGGATCCTGGCTATGGATATGCGTAATATGTGCTTCTATATAATCTTTTTTTTGCTTTACGACTCTCAGATCTACCACTGATCCCGGCAATGCTCATCACTTGATGATGATTCTTTTTCCATCAGACATTCTGGCAAGACCGATTCATCCGTACCCTATTTTCTCTATTTTTACTCTATTGAGTATCTTTGCCATAGCGAAATATGCTAGGAACTAAAGCCCTAATTTCTTTCTCAAATCAGCCTGAATGTCTTCGATAGTGCCTTCAGCATTGATGGTGATGACCTTGCCCATCTTTTCAAAACGTTGGATGACGGGGAGTGTTTCATCCATAAAAATTTGTATTCTTTGCTCCATCACAGCTGGTGTATCGTCTTTGCGTCATTCGGTTTCAGCTCTTTTCATCATCCTCTCCAAGGCCTTTTCTTTGGATAATTCAAAATGCACTACGATGAAATCTCTCTGCAATGTTGTCATTCTGTCAATAAAAAAATCTGCTTGTTCCTCGACTCTAGGAAACCCATCAATAATGATATTTTTTCCATTATTTTGGCATATTTGTAAGCTTGCGCTAATGAGATTGTGAGTGATGAAATTGTCTACCATTTTCCCATTATTTACCACATCTTTGATATAATTGCCGATGAGGTTTGTATTTGACATCAATGCTCTGAGCGTCTGTCCCATCTCATAATATAAATGGTTTGGTACCGTTTCCAAAAGCGCTTTTACTTGTGTTCCCTTGCCACATCCTTGGATGCCGAGAAATACTAAATCTTTCATTGGTTGTATCATAAAAAAAATAAAAAACTCTGAACTCATTCGTGTTGTCTATACTAACGATGTCCTGCCTGTTTTCAACGGATTTGCTTTAAAAACAAAAAAACTCCTTTTCCAAAGAGTCATTTTTGTATTCTCGTAACTCGTCACACATCACTCGTAACTGAGTCTACCTCTTCGACCAGGTAGGTCCTTTTCTCGCTTTTTTCAATCCAGGTTTCTTTCTTTCCTTGATTCTAGGATCTCTCTTGAGAAGTCCGTATGGTTTGAGTGTAAGTCTAAAGTCATTGTTCCATAAAATAAGGGCTCTGGAGATACCAAGCTTGATAGCATCAGCATGTCCTGAGATTCCTCCACCATTGATGATGATCTCTATATCAAACATATTGAGGTAGTTGTCACCTAGGGTTTTGAGTGGTGATAGTGCCCCTTCCAATAAATAAAGGTTTCCTCAGAAATATTCTTGGATAGTCTTTTGAGAACCATTTGCAGTTTTGACCAAAATCTTGCCAGTTCCTTTGGCAAAAAGTTTGATGACAGCAGTGGATTCTTTTCTTCTCCCTATCGCATAGGTGTATTGTTTGTCAGCCATTATTTATACAGGTTAATAGGTTTAAAATGATCGTATTTGGTGTCTGTTCATGTGACGATTTTGAGTCTTTTGAGTCTCTTGTCTCTGAGTTTATTTTTGGCAAGCATTCCTCTGACGACTAATTGAAGTACTTTGGCAGGATCTTTTTGAAGAAGCGTCCCGAGAGTTATATCCCTGACATTCCCTTTGAATCCACTATAGGTATGGTAAATTTTAGCTTCAAGTTTATTCCCTGTCACTTTGATTTTGTCGATATTTTCGACTAAGACATTGTCTCCAGCATCTCGAAAATCTGCATAATAAGCCTTATGCTTTCCTAGTAACAACCTAGCAACATCTACGGCCAATCTTCATAGTATCTTGCCTGTAGCGTCTAGTTTATACCACTTTCTGTTTTTCTCCATATCCCCTGGTTTGACCCAAAGTGTTTTATTGAGATCTTTTTTTGTAAATTCCATTACCCGAAATAAATTAAATTAAAACTGACTATACTAATTTGACTAATACCTTTGGAGCACCATCACCGACTCTAAATCCCACCTTGTAATTACATACGAAACTACAGGTAAGACCAGCTTCTTTGTATTTTGGTAACAATACATTCAATACTTTTTTTCCATCTTCTTCACCGAAGATTTGAGATTTGATATATCTGATACATTCTCTTTTGGCATCTTTTTCGTTGTATTTCTTTGTCATCGAAATCAATTTTGCGAAAAAAGAATCAGCTTCAGCTTTCAATACTTTTGCTCTTTTGATGGTGGTAGTTACTTTACCATTTCTGACGAGATTTGTGAGCAACTGTCTGACAAAAATATGTCTCTTTTTGCTTCAGGTATCCAATTCACGTAACCTGCTGTCCATATGCCTCATTTCTAATATAACTAATAATTAAAACTAATTTCTTTAATAATTAAGCGATTAATGCTTTATCGATATTTGCTAATGCGCTGTTGATCTCTTCGATAGCTTTTCTACCCACTCATTTCATGAGCAAGAGTTCTCCTTTTTTCTTTTTTTCTAGATCTTCTACATAGAGAATATTATTTTTGATCAAAGCGTTTCTTGTTCTTTCACTCAGAGGAAGTGCATCGATAGGCATTGTTTTGATGCTTGATTCTTCGTGATATTTGTCCTGTACTCTATCTAAATCTTCGATATCCACGAGGAATGATCTGTCGATATAGACATTGTCAAAGATGAATAATTTGGCATAAGAAGCCAATACTTCACCAGCAAACATCATAATTTCTTTGGGTGAAACTTTGTAGAATTCTGTTTTTACTTCCATAGTTAATAAGTCTTTTGTCGATCCTGTGAAGTCTTCTATTACTTCTTCTACTTCATATCTGATGTAATCTACTACTTTAAATTCATTGTCTATCAAGAGCATATTTGAATCTACATCTTCATCTTTTTTGTCACGACTTCTGAGGTAATCAATACTGTAATATCCATATCATTTTTCTATCCTAATATCGATATTGAGTTCCAATGAAGGGTCAGTGACTTCAAACAAGTAGACATCTTCATTGAGTAATTCTATACCTGAAGGGAGTTTGATATTGCTAGAAGTATATACACCTATCCCTGAAAATCTCTGTGATATCCATTGGATATTATCTATCTTCTCATCGACTTTGAAACGCAATGTTTTGAAATGCATCATCATATCTATCACACTTTCTTTGACTCCATCGATGACATGATATTCGTGATTTACTCATTTAATTTTTAGTCAGGTGACCGCTCATCCTACGCTGTATCATAAAACGATCCTTCTCAACGCATTTCCCAATGTATGTCCGAAACCTCTAGGAAGATGTTTGATTTCAAACTTAGTGGTTTTGTCATCTACAGTTGAAACAACAATCTTAGGCACGCCAATAAATTTTTGGATATCTAGCATGAAGAATGTGGTAAAATATTAAAAGTTTTTATTTTAGCTGTACTAACTACTAATAACCGACTATGCTCTCGCATAGAATTCGATAACCTTCAAGATATCAGCAGGCATTCCTAATTCTCCGACTTGTGGGACATTGAGAACTTCTGCGGTCTGAGTATTTTTGTCTATCTTGAGCCAAGAAGGAATCTTTCCTTTCGCGTCTGATAAATTTTGGACGTACAATGGAGAAGTTTTTAATTTGTCTTTGACCATGATTTTGTCTCCAATACTAAGGTAAGATGATGGAATATTGTGCTTTTTGTCATTGAGTAAAAAATGACCATGCGTGACCATTTGTCTAGCTTGGATGATGGTCTTTGCAAAACCTGCTCTATATACCATAGAGTCAAATCTTCTTTCCAAAAATTGGAATAACGCAGTATCGTGAGTAATATCATTGTTTTTGGAAAATTTGGCAGCGGTTTCTTTTACGATTTTGCCAAATTGTTTTTCGGATAACATGTACAATCTCTTGAGGAGTTGTTTATTTCTCAGAAGTTTTCCATATTCGGAATATCTCTGCATAGCAGTTCCATGTTGTCCTGGGAGACTTCTATTTTTCTTTACATTGTATTTCTTTGATCCAAACAAGTCTACTTGCTCTCTTCTACATAGTTTGAATTTTGGTCCAGTATACCTCATTATAAATTTAGAATTTAGAATTTAAAATTTAACACTTAGGGGTTAGACTCTCTTTTGTCTCCTTCATTTGCATCATCCAAATTGGATAGCAGTGTCTTCTTTGATATATTTGATATCGATCAAACCTATCTCATTGATAGCCTTAAAAACACCATCTCTTGCTAGACCGACTCAGCAAAATATGACACCGATTTCTTTGAGCCCTAGTCATTGTGCTTCTTTCAAAACCTGTTTGGTAAGGAGTTCTGCAGCATAAGGAGTACTCTTTTTGGACCCCTTGTATCCTAATTTTCCTGTCCCTCATCATAAGATTTTATTTCCATCTTGATCTGACAAAACAATCAGCGTATTATTGTCTGTAGTTTTTACATGCAAAATGCAGGAATCTAATTTGAGATCCTTTTTCTTTTTGGGTGTGGTTTTAGCTTTAGCAGCGGGTGTAGTAGTAGCCATTATTTCATACAAGATTAAATAAAATTATTTTTTCAAAACAGGTCTTACTTTAGCTCTTCACAAGAGTTTTTTGGCTGTCTTTCCATGTTTTCTAGTAATCTGTCATCTCACAGGAAGTCAAACATTGTGTCTCATCCCTCTGTAACATTTAATTTCTTTCAACCTTTTTATAGCAAAAGCTGTTTCTCTTTTGAGATCATTTTCGAGGACCATGTTTTTGGTCTCTTCCAAAATTCTTTTTTGTTCTTCTTCAGTGATATCTTTTACTTTTTTCATATAATCGATTTTCACCTTTTGGAGAATCTTTTTGGATTTTTGTAACCCGATACCATATAACATGGTGAGTCCTATCCAAATAGATTTATTGTCTGGTAAAACGTGACCTAATAATCTAAACATTTCGTAAATAAACAATAAATAAAATTATCATTGTCTTGCTTTGTGTCTAGGATTTTTTTTGCAAACGACGTAAAGAATGCCTTTTCTTTTGACTATCTGACAATACATACATCTTTTTTTGAGTGAAGATTTAACTTTCATGACTACAAACAATATATAAAGAATATTATGCTGGATTGTGGACAGGATTGACTCCATATCCATTGTACCTAAAGACAATGCGTCATTGGCTCATATCATATTGATTGATTTCTAATTTTACTCGATCTCATGGTATGATAGAGATATTGGATTGTGACATTTTTCATGATTTTTTGCAACGAACGAGACTATCTACATCTTTCAACTTTACTTTAAAAAATCACGCAGGCAATACTTCAAGAACTTCTCAGTCCCATTCTAGGACTCATTCTTTACCCATGTATTTCTATTTTTTTAACTTCTAAAACACTTTGTTGTGGTCTAAATCCGATAGTTCTTTGATATCTATTTTTTCTTTTGAATTTAGTCACTCTCATTTTGTCTCATTGTTGATTTTTGGTGATGGTAAATTCCACCTTTGATTTTGGAATATATGGTGTACCTACAATTACTTTTTCTCCCTTTTCGTCGAAAGCCAAAAGAACAGTATCTACAGTCAGATTTGATTTTTCTTCTTGATCTACAAGATCAACTGTGATAGAATCTCACTGTTTGATGATATATTGGTGTCCTTGTATCTGTACAATAGCATACTGCATTAGCAATTAACAATTAATAATTAAAAATGGATAATAATCAGAATATTTTAAAATCTTAAATTTAGACAATCTTTCATAGTTGAGCAAGTGTATTATATTTCTTCTTATTTTTTCTATATGCACTAGAAACGATAGCCTTCAATCTCTCATATCTCCTAGCACCAGGGAACTTGAAAGAAACGAATTTCCTGTATCGTTTGGTGTTGTAGTGTTTTTGTTTTTTGGCTGTGTCCAAAATATGAGATGCTCGCAACTCTTTTTTGTAGAAAGAAATCATCCTTTCATTAGTGTTTAGATCTCACGTTCTCCAGATAGTAAATCACATTAATAAAAAAATTACCAATAAAAAAAATTTTTAGCTGAGTATATATATAAC
>CAYUVZ010000043.1:0-8360 GCA_964448265.1 uncultured Candidatus Peribacteria bacterium
ATCTAGATAATATTATGTAATATCTGTTTTATGCCCCTTATTGACCATAACAGGAGAAAATATCCTTCGTTTCGCTAGTAAAAATATCCCACCTATCAATATCACTCATTTTATCCATCAGCTAGCCAGTAAATACACTCCTCGTTGAGCACTGAGATGCGATATCCGGTACATATAGGTAATTAATATCTTTTCAATTCGTAGAATTCATTGCCAAGGCAGCCATTGGTAGACAAAGATGCTGATAAACCCATAGATCATGACAAAGGGAATAATCGGCAAGACAAACAAATTGCCAATGATAGACACAATATTTATTTTTCACATAAAGAAGATAATGATCGGAAACACTCCCATAGTCGCTCATAGACTCGGTTGTAAGTAATTATTTCGAATGTAAGAGAGTCCTTTTCAAATATAAGAATTCTGCTTTGTACTTTCTTCTTCCAGCTTCTCGCTTTTCGCTTTCTGCTTTCAGCTAATAATTACAATACCTATCACTGCGGCAAAACTCATGAGAAACCCTACATCATAGACTAAGTAATAAGGATTAATCATCACCATCGCAATGAAAGCGACACTCATCAGACGCCGGATGGGGATTTCTTTTCATCGGAAGAGGGCAATGAGAGAGAGGCCTCCTGTTAATATTGCACGGAATACGCTAGAGTCTAAGCCACACAGCAATCCATACAAAATGATGACTATCAAAATCAGAATTGTCCTCAAATAGAATGGGAGAAAAAATAATATGAAACCGAGAAAAACCGTTATCATGACGATATTTCATCCACTCACAGCAATAATGTGAACAAGTCCAGAATTTATAAAACTTTGATAATCTGATGGTGGTATCTGCGATCTATCTCCGATCAACATTCACAAAACCAATCACGAAATCTTGTTTTTCCCGTAACTGGAAATGATTTTTTCTTGTAAATTTTTTTTCAATGCTTTGACCCAAGATAATATTTCCTTTTGAACAGGGAAGGAATTTGTTTCGTAAATTGTACCCTGTAGTCATTTCATTTTTAGCCATTTATTGAAGTCAAACGCTAGAAATCAAGCAGACTCTGTGTTTGAATTTTTGGAAGTGGGAGCTATGGTCCCTGCAAGGAAAATTTCATCGCCTATCGCATATTCTTTGGAAGATTGTAATATCCATGAGCCATCAGTATTGCTGAATATATATTTTCACTGCGTATAAGTATCCGCGATTTGCCCAGTTCACCTTACTAGAGTAGAGACTGGTTTGGATTGAGCAGAAAAAGAATGAAAGACATACGATCATAAGGATAGGACAAATGCTAGGGAACAATAGATACAGATTTTTTTGAAATTTTTATTTTTTTTTCGCTGATGAATGAAATATAATATAAGTAGTATTATTGCCAATAGACCGATGGCTACATATATATTTTCAAAAACAGTGAACATAAAAATGAAGCACGCGAAAAAGAGTACAAACATTCATTTGGGAAATGTATAAAAATAATATGTAAGGTTTAATTGAGGATCAGTTTGCTTATTTTTTCAGCGTATGGGATGGCCTCGAAATCTTTGGTGTACAATTTCAGAGGTAAGAGAAAATGCAGTCTACAGCCTATACCTCATGTACTGTGATAGAATAGCGATAATATTTCTGAGAGCGAATATTGGGTTCGATCGAACATCTGTAATTCAGGTGCAATTTTCTGAATATGCTCAAAACATTTTGCATCGTCTTGCATATCACAAGGAAAAAATATCTTTTCATAATCTGCATATTTTTTGCAAAACTGCTGGATTTTGTGAATGTTTTTTTCCTTCATCTCGCTGTTTTTCATATTGATGAGAATATATTTCTTTTCGGATTTTTCAGACACTTCATCAGATTTTTCAGACACTTGTAGAATAGTTTCTTGGGCGAAGTCTTGGTATAATTCAATAGCTTCTTTGTTTTTGGTAAACGTACATGCGGTATCGTATGATGATTTATCTCTGAGAATAATGTGCTGAGCCCTGGGAATAATAGTGGAATAGAGCCGATGCGTCATAGTTTTTCTGGCTGTCCCGATCCCTCACAAGAGGGCAAATTTTTTTGTCCTGACTGCGTAGTGGAAAAGTAATGGGATATTTCGTCCGTCATGAGGAAATGGTCTTTCATCAGAGAGAACCTCCCCTCCTCAGAAAAATTTGAACATCTTCCTATACTTTCCCATGCCGATGAAATTTAGGATATGAGTGAGTATTTTTCGTTTGTGCTGTTTGATTTCGACAATCTTGATATCTCACTTTGGTAATAAAATTCTTTCATTATTTCTTTGGATTCGTTTTTCCATTCGTGCCTTATCTCAAACTTCTATGTATAAAGTATGTAAAGGATAAGTAGTGAAAATCCGTTGGAGTACACCAAAAAAAAGCATTTCATCGCCAAAATTTTTATATCCATAATATCATCTCAGATAAGCGTCCATAGGGATAGGTCGATTTGTGTAAATAAATTTCTTGATGTCTGTTGTAACAACCTCATGGCTTATATCAAGATAAATATATAAATGGTCCTGCCACTGGAAATAGGTCACAATGACAGGACGCTTTCTTAATTATGCTACAGTTTCTGATTCTTTTTTGGCATTGTCTTCTCTGATTCTTTTGATAAATCCACAGAGCAATTTAGTGACATCTATGGATGCGTCTATCAATTTCTGATGTGAAGAAGCATCTAAAAATCCTAGTTCTAGACAAAGATGAACCATAGATCTATATGCACCACAAATTTCTTTGGTGAAGTACAAGCAGTCACTTAGTTCTTTTTTATTTTTCTTTTCAAATCATTCAGCGATAGTATTCATGAGGGTAATCGCTGATTTTCGTGTCATCTCTTTGAGGAGAGGATCTTTGCAATTGACTAATGAAGCTGATGTTTCCAATGCTAATGTTTTGGCCTTTTGCCATACGATAATGTTTTCGATGTTTTCAAATTTCATGATAATAGATAATAAAGGATAAAAAAATTATAGGGTAGTGAGCATTTCTTTTCCCAAAATGATACTTCGATATCACAGGGAATATTGTCTTAGAATCTGTAATTGGTCCTCCAAATCGTAGACCGGAACTATTTTATCGCCAATAGCTATTTGCCCCTGTCATTTGGTCAGAAGCTTTTTGGTACTTGTGAAAAGCGTAAAATAATTTTTGAGATCTGTCGAACTATAGAGCGATCACCGATCATTTTGGAGATAATTTTTGACGAGTTTGACGAGGTTTTGATAGAGTTTTAATTCATTTTTGGTAATAGTCGCTGCCTTGCCATCGGGGATTTTTTTGCATAATAACTGATCTCCGCTGTAGGTAATGCAAAACTGGTTATTGATTTTTTTGAGTTGCATATCGCGCAAGATAGACACATCGTTGGTAGTAATGTTTTCCATGTCGCTTTGAGATGCGTAAAATTTTTGACCAGATTTTGGTTTTGGATAGCAGAATGTATCTAATATTTCTTCTTCATATTTTAATGATAGACAGGTCACATTGTTGAGCAGTCCTAATTTTCAGGAGAGAATTGTTTCCTGTCCTATGGTCAAAATACCTTGAATCTTTTTCTTCTTGCCATTCACTTCTAGGCTGAATCATGAGGATAAGGAGAGATATTCCTCGAATCATTTTTGGATATCCGATCAGGAATTTTGGACAAGAATTCACATTTCTTCCGCTGAATCAGAACCCATAGGATCTGGTAAAACGTAGGTAATCTTGAATACTAATCCTGATGAAATATTGAATCAGGAAAGTTCATTTCAAGAATACTCCCCTGTCTGGAAAGCTCCCGTATCGGTCAAATCCCACCCGCATGTCGTAATGTTTCGAAGTCAAACTTTTTGTGTTTGAGCTTGTTGTTCGGCTTCTTTGAATTCGCTTTGAAACTGATATACGGATTTGAAAGTATATTCTTTTGCGTAGCCATCTGCTATCATTTGCTGGTTGACGAAGGTATCGTCTACATATACATAGGATAATAATCTTCAATATACATCTGTCTGGTCCTGACTTTCATCGAAGAATAATGTAACTTCTTTCCCCTTAATCAGTCAGTCTAAATATTTTTTCGCCTCTTTACCTAGGCACTGGGTATGTCCATATCTCAGTATGGTACTTTCTGGAGCGTCTATGCCCAAAATTCTAACGCCTTGTGTCTTCCCCTGATATTTGATTCTAAAAGTATCTCCATCGATGATGGAAGTCACTTTATATGTTCATGAAAATACCAGAGACTGTGCTGTAGTCTTTTTAACAGTTTTTACTTTGGGTTGTGGGATGGGCTGATAGCTATAGGTATCGAAGATGACATCATTCCGATTTAAAGAAACCATCCTTGCTCAGATTTTTAGCTGGGTCTTTAGAAAGTTAAAATTACCTACGAATGGAGTTTGAATATTGAGATTTAATAATCCGCTTAAATATTTTTTCTTGGATCCTACTTGCAGATAAAATCATTGTGAAAGATCTACAGCGGGAGAATCTCATGACGATGAACTCGCAGTAAGCGTAATTTTCTGAAGGGAACCATCTCAAGAATCTCATATATAATCTAGAGAATTAATGATGATATCGTAAGAATCATAGGTTGATAACCTTTGGTTTCCAGTGGTTTCTGAACTGGTGTTTCCTGTTCATAATTCTCCAAGTGGACAAATTGGACAGGTTCACCCCACAGCATTTCCGACGGTGATGTATTCCACTTTAGGCTCGGTCGAGACTGCGAAATAGTCTAAAAATTTCTTTTCAAAACCGGGTGAAAAGTCTCCAGTTTGATCAAAAACCTTGGCACAATTTCGATCATGAGCGTCGTAATACAAGGAACTACCTGTATTTTCTCAAGTCAGGTATATAATGTCCAAAAGCTGTCTAGTGTGTCCATTTCACCCATACAGAAGTAATCGTCATCCTGTCATTTGGAATTTTAGGGACGAATTTGAAAAACTATCCACACCATCGTCGTACCATTTTTCATCATCGGAAATCAGAAATATGGTATTTTTTTCTACAGGGAATAATGGATCATCTAGAACAATATCCATAGGCGTCGCTAACGCAGATCATGAAAGTGTGAGATATTCATAGCCAAGATCCTCTGAGAGTTTAACCTCTACGAAAGGATGATAGACTTCGTTACCAAAAAACACTTCATTAATCTGCGCCTCATAGGTATCAGAATATTGGGTACAATCGATAGGAAAATCTCCTGTATATACAGGGTCTAATTTTTCTGGGATACTCATATCTATGATATTTTCTCCTGTGGAATATACCTTGCCAGGATTGCTCACATAGCCGATTGCATTGTTGAAACGCCTATCTAATGTCGTTCTGGTTGTGATTCGAAAATCCTCTGTTCCGACCTTTTCAAAAGATTGTTGGTAGCCGACATACTTTTTGATGTACCCGGTATCTACGATAAAATCGTCCAACAGTATTCATTCGAAAAACACTTTCAGATTTAGTTGTTTTGTTTTGGAAATGCTTAAATGAAGTCCTGACTCCCCTACTACAGACGCATCCAAAAGCTGTCCACAAGTATTGCCGTAGACCTTAGTTTCATATGATGGAAGGCTAACATTTGGCAGTGTAAATGATGATGATTTTGCACCACTTATGAGCAAATTTCATACAAAAGAAGCGGGTCAAATATTGCTTAATTCAAATCGAGTGTCATCATCTACATAGACTTCGGTAATTTTGATGTGGGGGAGTAATCAGGTTTGTGGTAGAATTTCTTGGACTTCGAATAGCTTTCCTGGATTAGCGATATAGCCAGTTTTTACATTAGAGGTCCTGGATACAATAGCACCTGTAATGAGGTAATTTTCATTTTGTTTGATCTTTTCTAATGATGTAAGTTTGTCGTTTAGTCCTGCTACAATTCAGGTATCTACAGTAAACGAATCGATAGTATCTCAGCTATAAAGCAAAGAAAAATCTATCTGTTTGGTATCTGTAAATCCCATAGAAACATAATTCTGAATCACACTTTGATCTGTAAAATAATCATAAGTTTTTCCTGATTTTGCGATGACGATGGATTGCTTCGAGGCGATGTTGCTGTAAATAGTTGCATGGATCCCTATCCCCGTCAATGTAAGATTTCATGAAAAATCCTCAGATCAGATGTTTGAGATTTCTAGCCATTCATCGCTTCCATCGAAAAAGACTTCTGAAATGATTAGTTCAGTGATGGGTGATGAGTTACTAGTGACGAGAAAATCCGAGGAAAGAATATCCTGCGATAATCCAAATCCACCTCCGATTCCTCCACTAATGTCCCCTATTCCCCATACCGATGTCTCCGCTTCTCCTATGCTGTCTACTCATGTCAATTCTTGTCATAGAGGACTATCAGTAATTCATCAGGATAGGGGAGTCTCTCAGGATGGCATATCCGAAATAGCATTTAATCATGAATCGGGAATCTCTATTGGGGTCAATTCTTCACCTGTAAGCTCTGCTCCAGAAATTCCTCGTACGATGAAAAACAGGATTCCAGAAATCAGGAATATACGCTTTAAATACATCATAGCATTTTGTGAAATAAAGATGTTTCGCCCGAACACCCCAGTTTGTATACAAACAAAAAAAGAAAAAAATTGACAAAAGTAGGACAAAAAAATCCGTGACGAGTGATGAGTGATGAATTACGAGTACATAACTGAAAGAATAAGCTTTTTAGCTTTATCGATAATGGCCTTTTTATCTTTCGTGATGATGGTTTTTTTGAATGATTTGAGTTCAAGAAGTTTAGTTTTTAGTTGGTGAGTGAAGTCGTGAGCTTTTTGGTCGAGGATGATATCCTGGCAATGTTTAACATACCATAATGCGTTGTCGTATTGATCGTGAGTTCGGGGGATGGGGACAATAATCTGTTTCATGTCGTAAAGCTTCTGTTCTGCTAAAGAGGTAGTCCCTCCGCGAGTAAGTGCAATGTCGCAGATATTGTCGAGTTCTGCCATTTTTTGCTGCGGTAGGAAGCCATAAGTGTGGACATTTGGAAGCTCGTCGAAGTGTGTCGACATATGAGCATTAAGCAATCCCAAGACGAGGTGAAATTCTATACCGGTATGAAGCTCTGGAGTCTCCTGTAAAATATGAAGAATCTGCTCATAAAGTTTCTTGGATCACTGAGATCAACCGACGACTAAAACTCTGGTAATATCATCTTGGATTGGCTTATTCTCGGTCAAAATATCCTCTGAAAGAATCTGTCAGACGGTCTGTCCATGTGGTAACACGCCTTCAAATCAGGTAAAGACCTTCTTGGCAAAACGGGCCGCGATTTTGTTTACTAAGCCTGGATGTGTATCTGATTCATGGACGATAATCTTTTTTCTGAGAAGGGTAGCAGCGAGAACGACTGGAAGCGCGACATATCCTCATTTGCAGAAGACTACATCGATACGATATCTGAGGAGTCGAAAGAGTGATTGGAAACACCCGAGGATGAATAAAAAGAAGTCTGGAATATTTTTGAGTTTGGATTTTCGATAGGTTTCTCTACGGTACTTCCCCGACAAAATATGGACAAACTGGACACCGTAACCCTGCTTGTTAAGCTCGTTTTGAGTTTTGTCTTCTAGTCCATGTCTAGACCCAAATCGAAAAATATTGTCAGTCTGATCGACATATGTTGGATCATTATAGATACACTGGATCAAACTTTTGATGGGGGTAACATGACCACCCGTTCATCCTCCTGTCATCGCTATGCGAAGTTTTTTCATCAAGATTGTTGAAGTGTTAAAATGGTGAATTTTGAAAATAATGGTATTTCTTTAGAATTTTTCGAAAATCTCGTGTTCCTTGTTTTTGGGTTTTTTGGAAATAATTTCAAACATTTTCTTTGGATCCATATTTCATTTGATCGTAATGTAATCAAAATCATTTTGGAGATTAATCCGTTTTTTTTCAGGGTCATCAAAAATTGCCGACAAAAAAATATCCCGCTGGATGGTAATATTTCTTTTTCATTTTATGAGTTCATTCACTTCACTAATTTTTTTTCCTACGAGACTGGCAAAATATTTCTGGGTTCGTCATCTTTTCTTCAATTCTTCTTGAAGATAAAATCCTGGGTGTCTTATTTCCATCTGAAAGGAGATTGAGATAAAAATTCTATAATTCTATGAAGTAGTGAATTTCGCTACTTGTGTTAACTTTGATCTTCTTTTGCTTTCCTTTATTTTCATTCTTTCGTACTTCTACTATTCTATGAACTAGTGAACTTTTTTGAGTTTATTCTTTTTTTCGATCAAATCAAGGCCATTTCTTTCTTTGAATGGCATTAAATACACTTCACTGTTTCTATATAATAGTGAATAGTATCCTCC
>CAYUVZ010000044.1:0-1227 GCA_964448265.1 uncultured Candidatus Peribacteria bacterium
ATGCTGCGAATTTCTCGTCATGATATTCAAATAGGGCAATATTGTCGAAATAATTTTGCTGAACAAATTTTTTCAACTGTTCGAAATCTTTTTTCGTCTCTCCAGGGAACCCGATAATCAAATTTGTTCTCACAAAACGGATAGGAAATAAAAATTTAATCTGATCCAAAAATTTCGAAATATACTGTTCATCGTAAAATCTCCCCATCCTTTTCAATACTGGAGAACTGATGTGTTGCAATGGTATGTCAAAATACGGAATAAACTTTTTCAGCTGTTTCAATTCCTTAATTTGTTTCAATGTAACAATATCTGGATACAGATACAGGAGCCTGTATTTAAAATTTCATTTCATCTTGTCCAACTTCTGGAGTAATTTCATCAACATCGGTTTCTTGTACAGATCTGTACCATATCTCGTCGTATCCTGAGCGATGAGAATAATCTCTTCTACTCCAGCCTGAATCATATTTTTTGCTTCTTGCAAAATCTTTTCTATAGGCAAGGATTTTTGTTTTCATCTGATCTTGGGGATGATGCAGAAAGAGCAGTGATTGTCACATCATTCAGCGATCTTGAGATATTCAAATTTATGTTCTAGATTCGTATACGCTCTAGGTCAGGAAGCGAATGTAAAAGGTTTAAAATTTGTACTGCTATATCCAGCAACTAGATTTTTTATTGTGATATATTCAAAATCATTCCAAGAAAGAAAAAACATTTTTTTATCTTTTATTGGAAATTTTCCTCAATTTTCCTCGATTTTCCTCGATTTTCCTCAGTTTTCTTCCATCTTCATATAGTATTCCAATCAGCATCACAAAACATACACCTTCTTGTGATGAGCAAGGAGATCGTGGATCATCTTCAGCATTTCATCTCTTCAGCTTTCTATAAATCCGCAAGTGTTGAGGAACACAAATTCCACCTGTGAATCCAACGCTTCACTGAAGTAATTGACATCATAATGAGGGTTATTCATCCCTATATCAAAAAGATGACCAAGCAAATACTGGCTATCTACGAGATTTTTGCTACATCCGAGATTGATAAACGAAAAGTTGAATTGCTGTTTCATGCAAAAAATAAATTATTTTTAAATCTACGATACTAATGTGTTCAAGACATCCAATCCTTGTGCATATTCAAATTTCCCTTCTTTATCTCAGATTTTATCTTTTTTACAATAGTCTTTGTAATGCTTCACTTTCTCTACCTTTTCTTTGG
>CAYUVZ010000044.1:1327-8125 GCA_964448265.1 uncultured Candidatus Peribacteria bacterium
TTATCTTTTTTACAATAGTCTTTGTAATGCTTCACTTTCTCTACCTTTTCTTTGGGAGATGCCGTACTGATGATTCCCGGGCCACCGATACATCCACCAGGGCAAGCTAAAGGATCTACAAATTTTATATGAGGATTAGCCTCCATATATGCGATGGCTGCATCCATATTTTTCAATTCATCGACGACAAGCACCTGATCCACAGTCAAGATATCCTTGTAATGAAGTGTCTCTGCTACGGCTCCCGTTAAGGGGAATACTTTGGTATAATCGTTGTAAAATTTATCAAAATCAGGATCACCACTTTCAGTCACCTCGAAAGTGAAATCTTTGAAGGGAAGATCATTCTCTTTGTAATGATCAAAAATCTGCTGTAACTCTTTGAAAGTAATTGCATAGTCCACATCACCAGAAAGCTTCGCTTCCATTTTTTTCGCGAAACAGGGACCCACAAAACATGTCTTGAATCCAGGTCAGTATGTTTTTTTTACAAATCTACTCATGATAATCATAGGAGATCAAATATTGATCAACTTATCTTTGTGCTGAGGATATTTCGTCTTCACATATTGGACGATAGTAGGACAGTTGGTGCATATCCACTGGTTATCTGGAGTACTTTTCAAGAGTTCATGATAGTGGATATTGATTACTTTGGCTGCATAGGTTAATTCCACGACCTTGTGAAATCCTATCCCTCTCAACTGGCTTAAAATTTCAGGGAATGCAAAATCTACAGGGAAACTGGGAGCAAGCAAACAAACGATTTTCTCGCTGTCCAAGGCTTTGAGCAGATTTTCTAATTCAGGAGTAAGGGACATAGATAAATGTTAAATGCTAAATGTTGAATGTTGAATGCTATGTGCTAAGTATTATGTCACTCTGACCCCGACGAATTTCGGGGGAAGAGTATAACTTTAAATAAGTAATTGAGTTATATCCTTCGCTGAAATGCTCAGGATGACAAGTACTATGAAGACTTTTTTATTCAAACACCTCTCTCACTCCATCCTTCAATCTATATCCTTCCAAAAATTCTTTCAAATGAGGCTTTTTGGCTATGAGGGTGTCGATGCTTTTGGTCAGTTCATCATAATCGCCAAATTTGGGATAGACATAAGTAATCGGATCTAATAATCCTGTCGGTCTGATAATCTGTTCCACAATTTTATCTGAGAGATTGAGCTCAAATTCTGACGGAGTCGCTGACAAGAAAATCGTCTTTGCTCACAAATGCTGCTTCATTTCCAATCCTGTCGCCGTCCCTAATTCCTGTTGTAAATGTTTATAGGTATCTCATAATTCATCTATAACTAACTGTTTTTTGTCTATTTTTACTTGATGACTCCGTCCTAATTTAGCCTCTAGTTCAAAAAAATTCAAAGGTCTGTGATCACTCGCAGAGGGGAGTCTAAATCAGTATTTTACGAGGTTTAATTTTCTTGATCTATCTCCACTTGGCATCGCTTGAAGCTGAGGCAAGGTCATATGCGATTCATCGATGATGAGCAAAAAATCTTCTGGGAAATAATCAAAGATGGTATTTGGTGGTTGTCCTGGCAGTCTACGATCAAAATAGAGAGAGTAGTTCTCGATACCGTTTACAAATCATGTTTCTCTGATCATCCTGATATCGTATTCTACTCTTTTTTTGATTCTTTCTGCCTCTACCAACATGCCTGCTTTCTCGAATTCTTTGACTCTCTCTTCTTTTTCCTGATCCATCTGTTTCAAAATATGTTCGAGATCAGTCACATCTTGCAAAAATTGCGTAGCAGGCCAGACAGTAATTTTATTCACCTTCTCTTTGAATTCATACGAGACAGAATCTCTTAGCTCGATAAATTCCAACTGTTCTTCGTTGAAATGCAGTCTGTAAATAAATTTTTCTGTACTGGAGAAAATATCGATTCTATCTCCATGCATTTCAAACATCCCATGTTCTATCTTATTTTGCACAGGCTTGTATTGCATATGGAGAAGCTGCTGTTTCAATGATTTAAATTCGTAAGTCTTGCCTACTTGCAGTTGCAGACAATTTTCTTCAAAAAATCTTTTCTGTCCCAATCCATACAATGAGGAAACGGACGCGACGACAATGACATCGTTTCTAGATAATAATGATGCCATCGTTGCAAGTCTGTACATCTCGATTTCCTGATTTATCGTGGCTTCTTTCTCTATATACACTCCCTGTGCTGGCAAATAACTTTCCGGTTGATAATAATCAAAGTACGAAACAAAATAATGCACGGCGTTGTTTGGGAAAAAATATTTAAATTCTGTCGCTAATTGTGCGGCCAGCGTCTTATTGTGAGAAATAACTAATGTCGGCTTTTGGATATGCTGGATAATGTTTGCCATGGTAAAGGTTTTCCCAGTTCCCGTAGCACCAAGCAGCGTCACCTTATTTTTCCCTTGTGCAAAAACCTCCTGAATCTGCTCAATCGCTCTAACCTGATCTCCTGCTGGCTGGTATGAAGATTGGAGTTTAAACATGGAAGTAAATGAATGTAAAAACAATTTGTCATCCTGACCCCGACGAATTTCGGGGGAAGGATATAACTGAACCAATGATAATAGTTATACTCTTCGCTTCACTCAGAGTGACATAATTTTAAATGCCGTATTTTTTTACGATAGCTCTAGCTTCTTTGAGAGAAAGAAATTTATGTCATTTTTTGTAATTGGCTCTACTTATTTTGTAGATAATGTTTCGGTGTCTAAAGAGTTCTTTGTAGGCGAATCGCAAACTATGATGTGGATCAAAAATATGTACTGGTAAAGTTCCCATACCATTGAGCTCCATGATTTTAAATTTACCTGCATAGAGGTCATCCAAGCTTTTGACTTTCAGATCATAACGCCCATAGAAAAATCAGGGAATTTTTTTTGTAATACTATCTATTACATGTTCCAATTGCGGAGTGCGTAAATTTGTTACATCATAAAAACATGATCATCTACAATGATTTCCTAGGAAGTGTAATTGTAATTTTTCTCATTCAGAAAGCACGCGATCCCATTGTTTTTCATGTAACTTCTGAAACGGTTCATAGTAATATCTTGCCCTTTCATGTTCTCGAACCAATTCTCATAAGGTGTGTTTGCCATCTCCAACAACTGAAAGTAAGCGCTTGTCTGTAATTCCAGTGATATGTCCATTTTCTTCATTAGGCATACGGTAGTAGAGGATTCCGTATTCTAAAGGATAGTCTATAAATTCTTGAATGACATAATCTTCATGCATTGATGCTAAATGTTTTTGTAACTGTTCCTCATTAAAAATTTTCACAATATCTCTTGCTGTTCTTCCCATATCTGGTTTCATAACAAAAGGATAAGTAATCTGATTTTTTTCTATCTCTTGTTTGATTTGCTCCAAATGGTCTCCTACTTTCACGAGAATGGTTTGGGGCCTGAGTTCTAAATCAAATCTAATGATGTCCGTATATTTGCCATATCCCGCGAATCCGCTGAATATCATGCCAGGATTGATATTGGAAAAAAACAGAAAATGACCCGATTTTAGTGCAAGAAAAAACCAATAGACATAGATGGGGATATCAAAAACATATCCTGGTCGAAATTCTCGTCTCACATACTTTTGTATTCGGCGTTTTCGTTTTTTGATCATGTTAGCTTCAGAAAAGATTTAAAATTCGTTTAGCTCACCATATAATAGGAAGATAAACCGTACATTTTCCTATGATTGCGGCGAGAATGAATAATGGAAATGGTAATCTTTTGCGGACAATACCTATAGCTACGATATCGGGAATTGCTGAATCAATCGCTACGATAGTGAGTAAAAATAAAATTCGTTTACTATTTCTTGTTTCCAAATAGCTCGTTATTTTTTTGTTAAATTTATTTAGTCTTTCTCTATTTTCCACATATTTTGCAAATTTATTCTCCAAACGAGATATTCGATCTTTATTATTTCTCTTTGCTTTGAATGCGAGGATCCGTCTATGCATATATCCGTAGAGCAATCGCACAAAAATACTACTTACTGCTGCTGGAACTACGGTACTAAAAGAAAGCGCTATCGGTCATGCTCACTGAAGTATACGCACTCCTATCAATGTATATGCGATAGGAATAAATACTGGTGGGAATACCGGCGAAATAAACACTAGACAAGATAATAGGATATGTTTTAAGAGCATTTAGAATATTGAAGCGATAAATCATATTGTTTCAGGTTGTTTCAATTTGTTTCAGGTTGTTTCAGACTGTTTCAATTTGCGACCATCTGTAACTATCTGCGACCATCTGTAACCATTTTCAACGATATGGGTCTTATATTTTACATTCCTTTATTTTTTTGAAGAAGTAGTCGATATCTTTTTTGGTCATATCACCGTTAACACATGAGAGTCTAATAAGTTCTTTTCATTTCCAGGCACCATAACTTACCTTAATCATTCATTCTCTGTCGAGTTTATCACAGAGTTCTCTCGCTGGTTTCCCTTTGACCTGGAAACAGACATTTACACATTCAGGCTCTAACATCAATTTCAGATCCTTATCTTTCTTAATTATTTGCACCGCATATTTTGCCAAATCAAATTGATGATTTACTCTTTTTTCATATCCGTTTTCTCCGAGAAATTTCAATGCTGTCCAAACCTTGAATGCATCATTTCTCCTTCCGCATTGGATGGATTTACTGGCGGGATTTAATTTTACGATATTCAAAAGATTTGTATAATCAATATCTTTGGGCGTATGAAACAAATATTCTGCTTCTTCGTTAAAGCTCTTTAATAATACTGTGGGATCTTTGACTAATATCGGTGCCGCCAAAATAGGGATATTCATCATTTTGTGAGGATTCCGTGTCACGGAGTCAGCTTGATGTATCCCTTTCAGTAAATGTTTATATTTTTTACTTAAGAGTAAAGTCCCTCAGAGTGAAGCATCTACATGAACTCGAATTTTATATTTTTTTGCAATTTTACATATTTTCTCTATAGGATCGAATGCACCAAGGACTGTTGTCCCTGCAGTAGCCTTGATGAAAAATGGAGTATATCATCGATAAATATCTTCTTTGATTTGTTTCTCTAGTGCGGTGACATCCATTTTCCCTTTATCGTCGCTTTTTATTGTTCTCAGATTACTCTTTCCTATCCCTACAAAATTTGCTGCTTTGGGAAGTGAATAATGTCATTGATCAGAAGCGTAGACTGTAAGTTGTTTGTTGCTTATCCCATCTTGAACGATAGTTGATTCTTTTTCATTTCTTGCGAGAATCATAGCAGTAGTGTTAGCAAGCGAACCTCAGGGAGTGAAAACTCCATCACCATTTTTGTATCAGATCTTTTTGTTCATAAAATCAATGACTTCGTTTTCTATGACGATATGTATTCAGGCTGACTTATAAGTATGCATGGTATTATTCAAGACTGCCGTCAGCATTTCTGCCATGACAGCTGGCATGATCTGTCCTCCAAATAATAGATTGAAAAATCATTTGCTAGAAGTCTTGGGACTCGCAAGGACGATTTTTTCCATTTCATCAAAAAGTTTATTTACTGGAGTTCATTTTTTGGATATTTTGAGATCAATGTCCTTTTTATGTTGTTGGGGAGATTTGTATTTGAGGACAGGATATTTCTCGGAATGCTTGTAATATTTCTTGATAATATCAAAGGTCCTTTTTAACATTTTATCTGAGTCCATTGTTCGAAAAGCAAAAAAAAACTAAAATCAGAAGTAATAATGTAAAGAATTTGAGGACTATATCAAGTACAAGACACCAGCAAAAAATGTTGATGTTCGACGCTAAATAAATAATGTATGGTAAATATAAAATCCAAAGTTGTTACCTGTTCATTATTAATTGTTAATTATTTACATCAGGGCGTAGTTCAGATGGCTAGAATGCAAGGCTGGGGGTCTTGAGGTCGTGGGTTCGAGTCCCACCGCTATGAGTTTAATAGTAGGCACAAAAGCTTGACTTTTCGCACGATATAGTTAAATACATAATTCAAATACAAAAACAAAAAAATGAAAAAAATTATTTTTATTTTTAGCCTGTTTTGTTCCATACAGGTAAATTGTCAGACTATACCTACGAACAAGGATAGTTTGATAAAGTTTATAGGGAACCACGGGATACAGAAATGTGTCCTATATGTGGATACCATTTGGACTACCAAAAGACACGATTCAACTGATAAAGGGGCTATTCTTGTACAAACATGGAAATTTTCCATAGATGGGCAGGTAATTCGTCCTGCTGTTTACAGGTATTTATATACTAAGGATACACTGTATTTTAGTATAAAAATACCAACACAAACGATTTTGGAATCTGCCTATGGAGTTCAAAATAATGCAGATTTTGAAAAAATTCTTGCTACATTGCAGGAAAAAAACAAAGTGCCTTGTAGCATTATCGATGAGACCACAAGGTAAATTTATTTCAACAAATATTCCAATCAACTTGCGCCCGCTGATGGCATCCATCACGACTCAAGTTTTTTTTATTTCAAAAAAATCTCAAATTTAGAGAAAAGCCAGTTTCCAATTTATATTTCTTTTAGTAGATTCCCTTGTATAGTGATAGGATAAGGGTAGCGTTATTAGTAACACTAGGTTTTACCTATTAAATCACTGCATTATGAAAATGTTTACTAAAATTTCAATGGCAACTATTTTTGTTGCTCTCGTGATATTTGGCTTTATGAGGTCAACTATGGCCGCTGCGACAACTCCAGATCTTTGAGCTGCTACGAGCTTTGGTGTCCTTGCAAGTACTTTTAATCATAATATAGCACTAACAAC
>CAYUVZ010000045.1:0-7623 GCA_964448265.1 uncultured Candidatus Peribacteria bacterium
GCTGTGGGGGACATTGTGCCTACCCACTGCATAAATTCCTAAAAAAAGCCTGAACTTGCAGGATGAGTTTGTATCGATACAATGATAAAACCGATATTGACGCGTTTTTCAAGGTTTTGGAGGGGATTGTCCGCTAAAATAAGAATATCTTTCTATTGCACGCAATAAATACCAAATATGTCAACCCAAACCAGCCTATTTAGGGTGTTTTTTTTGATTTCAGAGCCATTTTGGAATATACTTATGTCATCCTAAATTTATGTCGTACTGAACTTGTTTCAGTACCCACAGGAGAGATTCTGAAATGAATTCAGAATGACAGTCAAATTCAGGGTGACAAATCTTTACTATTTCGATTCTCCCTATGATAGCATCTGATACAAGTATAGAAAAAATAAATCTGGATGTTTCCAAAGACACACCTCCTGAGATGACTGATATCAAGTCACAGATTGATGCCTTGAAAAAACAAAATGATGACCTACAAAAAGATATGGATGATTTTGAAAAATCCAAAAGTTCTTTGAGTAAGGAAATAATCGATCAAAAACAGAAAGAATTTGAACAAAAAGGATTAGACATAGAAAAGAAAAAACAAGAAATCCTAGACCGTATCAAGACAACAAGGACAGAATTAGGTACATTAAAATGAGATATCCTCAAAACTTCAACACATGAATTAGACGCTTACGAAAAAGAAGTCCAAGCCATCGTGGTCAAAAAGGGGTTCTGGGAAAAAGTAAAAGAGACACCAGCCAAAGTTCGAGAACGAGCCAAAGAACATAAAAAATGATTACTGATCGCCAGTGGGGTTGGAATCCTCATTCGAGGGATCAATCATCGACTCAAAAAAAGAAAAGAAAAAAAAGAATGAAAAGCAAGCAAAGAAAAAAACTCAGGACGAAAAAGATTACTAACTCGATTGTGAATCGGCGCCTGAGGATTCTTGCTTTATAAAAATCGGGATAAAATTTCAAATCGGTTCAGTGGTTTATTCGGTAAAGAAACGCCACCTCCACTCAAGCCTAATCAAGCCGAATCATTTGAGAGTCTTTCTTCAGAATTACAAGCCAAATATTATACTCTAGGAGATGATGTAGATACTTACACCTCTACCATAAATCCTCAATCTATTGCAACACTCTCTACAGACGAACAAGAAAATAGAGGTATCAAAGCCAGCATGCTTTGGTGATTGGATAAAGAAACCAAAAATCTGGATCAATTTTCTACGAATGACACTTTGAATTATGTCACAAATGAAACGACAGATGGTATCATGGAAAAAATCGGGAATCGAACCAAGGATAGAATATGCAGTCTATTTGGTTGAGTATTATCTACATTAACATCTTTCAAATCATTTCTCCCCAATTTCATTACTAGTCCCTTTGAGTCTATCCAAGAGTGGTTAAAAAAATCTAGTCCAGAAGAACGCGAAAGAGTACTTTCCGCAAGCTACAAGGAATATATTAATACTATCAAATATATCTCTGAGAAAAAAGAATTGCTCAAAGAAGCATTAGCCAAAGAAAAAATTATGACAAAAGCCCATATCAAAGATACACCTACTGCTGATCAGAAGGTGGCCATAGATGAATTACTGGAAAGTAGTGATTGGGAAAAAGAAATGACAACCTTCTTTCAAAAACATAGTTTATCAGATATACCAGGATTACTCAAAGAATATACGATAGAAAATACAGATGTATCGAAAGAAAGATGAGAATTATTGCACGATCTCAAGGAAGAAAAAGATGAAATTCTTAATACAGACGATAAATGAGAGACCGCTATTACGAGAGCAGAGGCAGCATTTCTTGCCTGATCTTTGGATAAAGATTCAAAAGCAGAATTAACAACTATGTGTCAGAAATTTCTTGACACCGAATTTGGAGATTCATCGAAATCATTATTTGGTGCATATACACATTTGATTACAGATATCTTTGCTGGAAATACAGAGTTGGCAGAAAATTTTATGAAGCAACCAAAAATTGAAGAAGTGCAAATCGAACGAAAAAAAGCTTTTACAGAGGCCATTCAAAAATTAAAAGATTGATCATTTACTCAAACAGATTTGAGCTATATAAAAACTCAAACTGAAGTATATTTCAAAACAAAAACTGATTACAATGAAGCTGTTTTGAGTATGGAGAAGATGAATAAATGACTTCATCCTGATCGATGGAAGGCGGCTAATCTACCGTTAAATGCTGTCAAAGATATAGGGAAAGCACTTGGTAAATGAAAAACAAATTCATGGCGAGAAAGAGTAGGCTATGGATTAGGTGGCTGCTATGTTGCAGGGCAAACTCTGTATGTTACCTCTAAGTTGATCCCTTCCAATAGTCCTTTGCTTCTCAAGATGATGAAACCTATAACATGATTGTCAGGGAAACTGTGAATAGAAATAGGAAAACTTCCTATAACATTAGGTAGTGAAGGATTGAAATTACTCACTTGAAGAACTCATTTGACAAGTATCTGATGGCGGAGATATATCAGAACCGCAGATCATCTCCAACCACAAGAAAAAGAAGCATTACTAAAATATGCATTTCTTAATGGAGAAATATCAGATTGAGATGCTCTTTCTGTTGCAAGACATTTAGGAAAAACTCAAGGACTCAATATGTATGCTCCATGAGAAAATACAATTACTGTTGATAACCTTTACGCTCGTCGATGATTAAAAGATCCTAAAGAATTAGCTCTCTTTAAGAAATACAAAGAAAATTCTAATCTAAAAAAATTATTAGTTAAAATAGATAAGAACGAACATTTACGCTTTAGACAAAATATAAAATATACCTTTTTCGATAGTGTGCTGAAAAAACAGGTAGGATTTGATCCTGATGTACTGAAAGAATTACAAAAGATAGATGAAAGTATAACTAAGTTCCCTATAAATAGTTCCAAGGCATTATTTTGGAAATCATTCCTAGAAAATACCAAAACACTGAGCAATGTGGACAATTTAATCCATGCTGATGTTCAAGGATATACTCCAGAGATAGCTAATCAGTTGATGAGGATTCGCAATATCAATGGTGCTAAAAATGTCGCTGATATTTCCACCAAAGCGAAACCTTTTGGAAATCTTTATACTTTTGGAGATGATGAAAATGATTTAACCAGAAGGATTCTTCACGAACGAAATACCAAAGAAGGGACAGATTATTTCACAAATACGAAAAAAATCACAGAAGCTAAGGCCTACGCGCAGGAGATTATGAAGACAAAGAACATCCCTGATGCTAAGACACTAGGAAGTATTATGGGCAAAAATATGTCGAAATTTACTTCAGAAGCAGAATTCAAAAAATATCTTTCTTTTCTGACAAATAATGAAAAGAATATCACCAATTATGAAACATTTATTCGTAATAGTGCAAGCAAACGAGCGACTATCAGTGAACTCAAAGACGCTACAGCACAGGCTAAATATATCGAAAGTGGGAATCTCAATACCACATTTTTTGAGAGGCGTATCAATGCTATGAAATCTAATTTCAAAAAATCAGCCGAGACACTGAGAAATTTAGTTAAAGAAAAAAAAACTCCGTACCCTGGACCTGTAAGTAAAACAGCAGAAAACCTCGACAAGATAGCGAACGCAGACAATGAAACACTGTCCGCTATGGAAGTGGCTCAAGATATCGGAGAAGGAAACCGGGCGATGAAGATGAGCAAAGATTCCAAACTATTAAATAATCTTCTGCCACTATTTGACGATAAAGAATTTGTCAAACAGCTCGCCAAGACCAAAAATCCTGAAGAAATCAAAAATCTCTTTAAAGCCAAATCAATCACTACGGAAATTCCTGACGAATTTATTACCTCTCTCGCCAAGAGCTCGAGCACGAGAAAAGCTAAAGATTTAATGACCTATGTCAGCAAGTATAATGAAGCTCAAACTATTAGAAATTTCCTCAGAAACCCTAGCATGAAATATGCGAGCAGGGTATTTGGTAGGACATTGTGAGTTGTCTGATTCTGACTTACCGCATATTCCGCAGTAAATAAATTCAATGAAGCAGATGAGATTGCAGAAACAAATCTAGAAAGAGGAAATACAAAGAGAACAGATGCGTATTTTGAATCATGATATGCAGTCGCTTTTGGCGTAGAAGCTTTGTGATCTTTCGGTGCTCTAGCAGGAGTAGAATCTGCCTGTGCATTTGTTCCTGGTATTTGACGAGTTATCGGATGAGTGATTCTAGGTGCGAGTTATGTCGTCAAAGATATCGTATTTGAATCGTTGGACAAATATAATCTCAATTACAAAGATATGATGAAACAAGCTCCATTACTCATCAGAGAGCATATCATTACTACGACATTGGGCTGAGCAGAGGAAGATCGCGGATTTGGAGATTGGCTGATCACGACATTCAAAAATAATGAATATCTCGCCAAGAAAACTTGATCAGAGGGTATCAAGGCATTGCTCTATACTGAGGAATGGAAGAAAAATCCATTAGCCATGCTCAATATCCAGGATACAGATTTGATGAATAAATATATCAAGGAATGACATCCCAATATCCGTGACGAAGTATCTCAAGCACTTACCCTAGCAGAAAATAATGTAAATGCCAAATACGAATACCTCAAGAAAAAATGCGGAGTTTACAGATTGTGAGGGCAAGACTATATCGATATTAAGAAAATTCTCACGGTAGATAAAATTAAAAAATGAGAATGACTGAATATCCTTGATCGTTTGCTCTTGGAATCTGAGTACAGTCTTTCCAATCCAGACGCGTTCGGTGATCCACAAAAGATCGAAACTTATCAAAAAGAGACCAAACAAAAATTAGATCAGGATAAAAAATCTTTCACGACATTGGAAATTGCATTTACCAAAGATCCAAAATCTCTCCTATATATGTATCGCTACTTGTCTGACTATCAACAACACTTGGATCAATTTAGTCATGATGAGACCGGTAAATGTATAGAAGAAAAATACGATACTATCGTGAAAAATATGGCGTACTTCAATGACTATATGAGCTACAAAACATTGGAGCAGTGAATAGATGTCATCCAAGCGACTCAATGATTCGTCTCACCAAACCTCATTACTACGAGAAATTTCTTTGCTGACTTCGCTTCAAGTTCGGCTATTTCAGACAAGGAGCTCTACCATTCATCGTCAAAATTGCAAACCATATTATTTAGGATAGCGACCGAAGTAATCTGAGCGAAAACAGAGAACACCATGGACGAACTCAAAAAGGTTTTCTCTGAAGAAAATGAAAAGATGTACGGGATCTATTTCCACGACGGAAAATTAGATGTGAATGGAAATTACTTCACAGACGCGGAGTACGCAGGCAATGATGTCTCGACAATTAAAAAAATCAGAGCTGATGTCCAAGAACAAATCAAAGACGGCGACCTGATTGATATCGGTACCTGAGATTCCTATCTCAACCAAGAAATCGGAAATAAATATTTACGCATTATAGATCAAGAACTCGGAAGGACTTAAAACAAATGTCATCCTGACACCGACTTCTCGGGGGAAGGATATAACTCAATAACTTATAACAGTTATACCCTTCACTTCGTTCAGGGTGACAAAAAAATATAATTTAAAAAAGCAAAATCTTTTAATCTTCCAATATTCAAAATCTTTTAATTTATCTTTCCCATTCAAATCATGACCGATCAAGCAATCGAAACCACGACAAGTGACGAGGCTCAGACTCCCGAAGAGATCAAAGATGAAATTGCAGATTTATATCTTTCTCTTTTGGATTCCAAGAAAAAGTGAGCCATCGGTCTCAGCGCGCAGATGCATATCAATCTCAATCCTATGAAAAACGATGCCAAGGAATACCTGCTTGCCGACGCGACCACAGGCGAAGATGATGAATGATTTTTCAAAAAGCTCGGCAGAAATATCAAGAAAAAATTTCTCGAAAAATTCACTAAATGAACGGAATTGGAATACGATCACGCTGATTTAGATAAAATGAAAAATCTGATTTCACAGAACAAAGATAACCTTGCTAAGTTGCAAGAATTGAAAACGCAGATCGAGAATGGACAAGATCCGACAGCAGATGCTGGAGTGAATACAACCGCTGTTATGGCGAGTGGAACCGTAGTGGCTTGATGAGGAAGTATAGCCTCAGAAACTTTGAATACAAATAAAGAAGCCTTGGTATTCCCTCTAGGCAAAAAAGTGAAAATCAGAGCAGATGGAAAATTTGGCGTAGATAAAAAAACTCATAAACATCAGTGAATCGATTTTGCTATAGCAGAAGGAACTCCTATCAAATCTATCTGTACTTGAGAAGTGACAGAAACCTGATTCGACGAAAAGGGCGGTGGTAATTATATCAAAATTAGATCAGCTGATGGCAAAGAATTTGCATATTTGCATATGAAAAATTTATCAACTTTAGTAGTAGGAGATAAGGTCCTAGCAAATCAGGAGATTGGAAAGGTGGGAAATACAGGAAGCTCATCGCACTGAGCACATCTCCATTTGATGCTCAAAGAGCATGGCATAGCACAAGATCCACAAAAAATCCTCCCTCAGCTTTTTTCTGATGAAGCATTGGCAGCGTAAGTCTTCAAAGCCCTCTACATATTTTTAATCACTTTCTTTACCACACCTACAATCTTTGTCTCATCAAATTTGCTGATTTCTAGGTTGTCGAAAAATCTATTCACGGATTCCAAAAAGAGTTTATTATCTTTTTTGAGGATTTTTTTTAATTTAGGTAAATTGTTGTGCATGACAAACACATAATCATTGGGATCGTAACTTTCTTGCTGTCTGATCAAGACCAGGTCCCCATCTTGAATCTTGGGCTCCATGCTATTCCCTTTGGCTCTGACAAAAAAACAACGATTAAAATCTTTCATCCCAAGCATCGCTACCGTGACAGGAATTTGTTCTTGGGTATATTCATCCAGTATTTTTTTTCATTGATTGCCACACTGAGCAAATCCGTAGATAGGAAGCTGGATGATGTCACTCATCCTATCGCCAAAAGTTTCTCTGATGAGTCTATATCCAGATTCATCTTTGATAAAGTAGCCCTTCAAGACGAGCTGATTCAGTTTATTTAAAATCGTCTGAGGATGATTGACTCACAGATGAGCAGCAATTTCCCTCAAGGTGATATTTTCCTCCTTGGTGTTTTTCTTGAAAAAGGAGATGAGGGCTTTTTGGACGGCGTCGAGTTCTTTCATGGGAGAAGGATTAGAAGATTAAAAGATTGAGAATGTTTAGAGGGTTGAATGGGGAGATAAAATATTATCTATAGTAATCGTCATTTTTTCGTTTGAGTGGATTGTTTGTGATATATGTAGAGATTCTCTCGAAATCTTTATCATTGCGAATAATGTGTTCATAATAATTCGCTTGTCGAAAAGGTTTTCATGGAGTTCACTTTATCTCATTAATTTGTTTTGAGGTTTGCATTTTGAGTTTTCATATTATTTTGGGAATAATCATATTTCTGCGTAGAGCATTCCTCTGATTTATAGAGATTGCATTTTTATTCGTTCAGACAGTTCACGAACTGTCTCTAGTACCGCTCTGATTTATAGAGATTGCATTTTTATTCGTTCAGACAGTTCACGAACTGTCTC